>NZ_BSPB01000007.1:0-143922 GCF_030160815.1 Hydrogenophaga electricum
TTGCAGCTCGGCCACCCGCTGCTCGGCCTGACGCAGGGTGGCGGTGGCGCTGTCGAGCTGGGAGGCCGCCACAAAGCCCTGGTCAACCAGCGCTTTCTGGCGCCGCCAGGCCGACTGGGCGAGCGCGGCCTGCGCATTCGCCTGCGCCAGTTGGGCGCGCACCGCAGCCAGTTCGTCGGGGCGCCGCCCCTTGTCGGCGTTGCGCGCCTGGGCAGTGCTGGCCTGGGCCTGGGCCTCGGCCTGCGCAACCGCCGCCTGTTCGGCCTCCGCGTCCAGCGCGAACAGCGGATCGCCCTGCTTCACCGGGTCGCCCGCGCGCACCGCGAGCCGGTCGAGCCGGCCACCGATCGGCGCCGCGATGTAAACGTGGTCGCCTTCCGCATACCCCGACCAGCCGGTCGGCGCGGGCTGGCCGCAGCCCGAAACCCCGGCCAGCAGCGCCAGCCCAGCCGGCAGCAAGCCCATCCGATTCAAGCGCATGGCTTGTCCTTTCCGGCGCACAGCGCCACCAGAACCATTTCGATCCGCTGCTCGGTGGCCGCGTCCGAGAGCATGTCCTCGTCGAGCCGGTCGACAATCAGGGGATGTTGCAGTGCCAGCGCCCGCAGGCCCCGCCCGGCCAGCAGGGGCGCCGCCACCGCGCCCATCACGAAGCCCATGCGGCGCAGCGGCGGCATGGGGGCGATCTGCCCGGCCCGCTCGGCTTCGGCCATCAGCCCGGTCAGCAACCCCAGGTGGCGCGGTGCGTTGCGCTGCACGAAGGCCAGGGCGGCGGGCTCGCCCTGGGCCACGTCGCCCAGCACCCGCACCAGCAGTTCACCGCGCTCGCGCAGTGCCCGCCCGAGCCGCTGCAGCACCGCCTTCAGGCGCACCAGCGGCGCGGCCGGCCCGCTCGCCGCCTCGCTCAGTTCGCTGAAAAGGTCTTCGTAGACGCCCTGCAGCACGGCGGTCAGGAAGGCGTCCTTGCTCTCGAAGTGGTAATGGAACAGGCCCGGCTTCACACCGGCCTGCTCGGCCACCCGGCGCACCGACAGGCCGGCACAGCCGTGCGCGGGGTAGAGCAGGCGGCCGGCAGCGATCAGGGCCTGATCGGCCTGGGAGGAGGGACGGGCCATGGTGAAAACGGTGGAGCGAGAATTATTGGTCATACGTCCAACAACTTCAAGAACCGGCCGTGAACTTTCTGCCCGACCGGGCGTCAGTTCTCTGCATGAAGCGCCTCATCGCCCTCCTCCTGCTGTCCGCCGCCGTCCTGGCCGGCTGTGCTTCGCTGGACGAACGCCAGCGCGTGTGGATCTTCCAGCCGTCCGACCGGAGCTGGGGCCGGGGCGAGGACATCGCCGCGCGCATGCAGGAGGTCTGGATCGACTTCAGCTCGCGCGAAAACGGGGAGCCGGCGCGCCTGCACGGGCTCTGGAGCCCGCACGAGCGGCTGGAACAGGACCCCAAGGCACCGGTGCTGCTGTACCTGCATGGCGCGCGTTTCAACGTCGTCGGCTCGGCCTTCCGCGCGCAGCGCATGCAGGAGCTGGGCTTTTCCGTGCTGGCGATCGATTACCGGGGCTTCGGCAAGAGCACCCACACCCTGCCCTCCGAAGCCCTGGCCTACGAAGACGCCCGCGCAGCCTGGGAATGGCTGGCCCGGCGCTACCCCGACCGGCCGCGCTACATCTTCGGCCACTCGCTGGGCGGCGCCATCGCCATCGAACTGGCGTCCCAGGTCGACGACGAGGCCGGCACCCTGGTCGAAGGCACGTTCAGTTCCATTCCGGACGTGGTCAGCTCGTACAAATGGGGCTGGCTGCCCGTCGGTCCGCTGATCACCCAGCGCTTCGAGGCGATCGACCGGGTGGCCCGGATCGGGTCACCGCTGCTGGTCGTGCACGGCAGCGAGGACCGCACCATCGCCCCCGAACTGGGGCGCAAGCTGTTCGAAGCCGCCACCGGCCCCAAGCGATTCGAGCTGGTCGAAGGCGGCTCGCACCACAACACCAATGCCGTGGGCCAGTCGCAGTACCGGACGGCGCTGGCCGAACTCTTCGGGCTGCGCTGAGGCGGCGCCTCAGAGATTGAGCGGGATCGGCGCGCTCAGGTCGAGGCCGAAGTTGGCCTTGGTCGGGTTCTTTTTCGCCCAGTCCCCGAAATCGGCCAGGGTGTTGGCCTTGGGGTCGGCACCGCTGGCGATGGCGAAGGCGAATTCGCTCACCGTCCCGATCGGCACCAGGTCCTTGACCGGGTCGTAGCTGAGTTTCTTGAACGTGAAGGGATAAAGCGAGCGCAGTGCATCGGGGCCGAGCATCACCACGCTGCCGTCGTTGGGTGCGGCCTTGAGCACGTCCACCGCGATGCGGTCGCCCGCGCCGGGCTTGTTGTCCACCACCACCGGCCGGTTGAGTTCGACCTTGATCTTTTCGGCCAGCACGCGGGCGATGATGTCGAACGAGCCGCCGGCCGGAAAACCGACCAGGATCTTGGCCGGTGTGTCCTGGGCACTGGCCGACAGGGGCATGGCGGCGGCGACGGCGGCGCTGGCCAGCAGGCCGATGATGGTCCGGCGGCGGGATGGAAAAGTGCGTTGCATGGTTGGTCTCCTGTTGCGATGAGGGGGAACGGGAACAAGGGAAATCAGGGCGAGCGGGCCGGGCGCGCGTCGTGTTCGGCCTGCAGCACGCGCCAGAGCACCTTGCCGGACGCGCTGCGCGGCAGGGCGTCGGCCAGCTCGACACAGCGCGGCACCTTGTAGGCCGCCATGTGGTCGCGCGCCCAGGCGACCACGTGTTCGGGCCGCAGCTCGCCGCGGTGGCTCTCGCGCGGCACGATCACGGCCTTGACGCTTTCACCGCGGTAGTCGTCGCGCATGGCGATCACGCAGGCTTCCTGCACGCCGGGGTGGCGGTGCAGCAGCGCTTCGACTTCGGCCGACCGACCTTGAAGCCGCTGGCGTTGATCATGCGTTTGAGGCGGTCGGCCATGTAGAAGTAGCCGTCGGCGTCCATGCGCCCCAGATCGCCGGTGCGGAACCAGCGCCGGCCGTCGCGCTCGACGAAAGCCGCTTCGGTGGCCTGCGGCTGGCGCCAGTAGCCCCGAAACACCTGCGGTCCACTGACCAGGATTTCACCCACCTCGCCCACCGGCAGGCTCTCCAGCGTGTCGGGGTCGACGATCCGGGCCTGCGTGCCCACGTAGGGAACGCCCAGGCAGTGGCGGCGCGCGGCGTGGCGCGGATTGGTGTGCGTGGGGGCGGAGGTCTCGGTCAGCCCGTAGCCTTCCAGGTAGGTCAGGCCCAGCCGCTGGTGCAACTGGTCGGCCACGGCCTCGGGCATCGCCGCGCCGCCGCCGCCGATGTAGCGCAGGCTGGACAGGTCGGCCCGCTCGATGCCCGGCATGGCCTGCAGGTCGATCACCATGGTCGGGATGTTGGGCCAGTGCGTCACGCGCCGGTGTTCGATGGCGAGCGCCGCCATCTGCCGCTCCCAGCGCGGCAGCAGCACCAGCCGGCAGCCGTGGCGCACCGCCGCGAGAAGGCCCATCACCAGACCGGTGATGTGGAACATGGGCGTGACCACCAGCACCGCGTCACCCGGCCGCATGTCGAGCCAGGGGCCGGCGGCGATGGCGTTGTGCATCAGGGTTGCGTGCGTGTGCAGGCAGCCCTTGGCCGCACCGGTGGTGCCGCGGGTGTAGGGCCGGCAGCGCGAGGTCGTCCCCACGCGCGGCAGTGGCCGGCATGCACTTCCTGACGCCCGCCCACCTGACCCCGTTGGTGGAAGTGGTGCGAGGCCAGGCCTCCAGCGATGCCAGCCTGGCGCGCGCCCGGGCGCTGGCCCTGCGCCTGGGCAAGCTGCCGGTGCTGGCCGGCAACGCCTGGGGCTTCATCGGCAACCGCCTGTTCGAGGGCTACCTGCGCGAGGTCGACGCGCTGCAACTCGAAGGCGTGCCGGCCGCGCGCATCGATGCGGCACTGGAGGCCTTCGGTTTTGCGCTCGGCCCCTGCCGCACCCTGGACATGGCGGGCACCGATCTGGTCAGCCAGGTGCTGGTGGCGCGTGGACAGCGTGTCGAGCAAGGACCGGCCTACCGCCGGATCACCCGCCGCCTGGCCGAACTCGGGCGCCACGGCCACAAGAGCGGCCGGGAACACTATTGGTATGAGGGGCGCCAGCACCGCCCGGACCCCGACCTTCAGCGGATCTGTGCCGAGGAGGCCCTGGCCCTGGGCATTGCGCCGGCCCCCGATATCAGCGACGACGCCATCGTGCGCCGCTGCGTGATGCCACTGATCACAGAAGGCCAGCGCGTGCTGACCGACGGCATGGCCTGCCGCGCCAGCGACATCGACCTGGTCTGGGTGCTGGGCTATGGCTTTCCCGCCGCCCGCGGTGGCCCCATGGCCATGGCCGACTGGGGCGCACTGGCGCCCTGAAAGCAGGCGCCCGGGGCATCTGCTACCCTCGACCGGATGTCCTCCCCGTCCCCCCTTTCCAGCGCCGCGGCAGCCCCCATGCCGCCCGCCCTGGTCGTGCTCGTGCTCTCGCTGCTGTTGGGACTGCAGCCCGTCACCACCGACCTGTACCTGCCCGCCCTGCCCTCGATCACCCAGGGGTTTGGCGCCGGCATGCCGCAAGCCCAGCTCACGCTCACCGCGCTGCTGCTCGCGTTCGGTCTCTCGCAACTCGTGTGGGGCCCGCTGTCGGACCGCTTCGGCCGGCGTCCGGTGCTGCTGAGCGGCACCGCGCTGTACGTGGTGGCGGCCATCGGTGCGGTGTCGGTCACGTCGATGGAGGCGCTGATCGTCTGGCGGACCCTGCAGGGGGCGGCCATGGGAGCGGGCGTGATGGGCGCGCGGGCGGTGGTGCGCGACCTCTACAACCCCGCCGACGGCGCGCGCATCATGTCCAAAGGGCTCACCGGCCTGGGCGTGATCGCCTGCGCCTGCGCCCCCGTGGGCGGTGTGCTGGCCGAGCACCTGGGCTGGCGCGTGGCCCTCGCGGCGCTGGCCGTCTTCGGGGCGGCCACGCTGGCCCTGCTGGCCTGGCGCTTCCGCGAAACCCTGCCGAACAAGAACCCGCGCGCCCTGGAACCCGTGGCCCTGCTGCGGACCTGGGGCCAGATCGTGCGCCACCCGACCTTCCTGTCCTACACCCTGCTGGCCACCACCTCCTACGGCGGTCTGTTCACCTTCCTGGCCACCAGCTCCTTCGTGTTCATCGGGGTGCTCGGACTGTCCCGGCCGGCCTACGGGCTGGTGATGCTCACGATGTCGCTGGCCTACATCGTCGGCACCTTCCTCTGTCGGCGCCTGCTGCCCCGTTTCGGCGTCCGCCGCACCGTGGCCATTGCCGGCGCCTGCACGCTGACCGCCGGCACCACCATGGGGCTGCTGGCGCTGGCGGGCGTGCAGCACGTGGCAGCGATCATGCTGCCGTTCTACCTGTTCATGCTCGGCCACGGCGTGCACCAGCCCTGCGGCCAGAGCGGCGCCGTGGGCCCCTTCCCCCAGGCGGCCGGCGCGGCGTCGGCACTCAGCGGCTTCCTGATGATGGTGGCGGCCTTCTTCACCGGCGGCTGGCTCGGCCGCAGCCTGGCCGAGCATCCGGGCAGCGTCACCCCCCTCACCCACGGCGTCTGGTTCTGGAGTGTGCTGATCGCCCTCACCGCCTGGACCCTGGTCCAGCGCTACGGCGAAGCCCGCCCCGCCCCGCAGCGCATGCCCGACCCCGCCGCCCCACGGGCAGGTTGACCCATGGCCGCAGCGGTCCCCGTGCTTCCCTGCATCGCCCTCACCGGCCCCACGGCCTGCGGCAAGAGCGCGGCCGCGCTGGCCATCGCCCGCCGCTGGCCGGTGGAAATCATCAGCGTCGACTCGGCCCTGGTCTACCGCGGCATGGACATCGGCACCGCCAAGCCCACGCCCGAGGAACTCGCCGCCGCTCCGCACCACCTGATCGACATCACCGACCCGCTGCAGGCCTACAGCACGGCCGAATTCGTGCGCGACGCGCGGCGCCTGATCGGCGAAATCCGTGCGCGCCAGCGCACCCCCCTGCTGGTCGGCGGCACCCTGCTCTATTTCAAGGCCCTGATGCAGGGCCTGGACGAGATGCCGCGCGCCGACGCCGCGGTGCGCGCGCGCATCGAAGCCGCCGCCCGGATGCACGGCTGGCCCGCCCTGCACGCCGAGCTGGCGCGCATCGACCCGGTGACGGCCGCCCGACTCGCGCCCGCCGACGCGCAGCGCATCCAGCGTGCGTTGGAAGTGTTCGAGGTCTCCGGCCAGCCCATTTCGGCCCTCCAGACCGGCGGTCAGCACGCCGACAACCCGGTGTCGCCCGGGGCCTTCCTCAGTCTGGAGCCGGCCAGCCGGGCCTGGCTGCACGCGCGCATCGCCCAGCGATTCGACGCCATGCTCGCCACCGGTTTCGTCGACGAAGTGCGGCGCCTGCGCACACGCGGCGACCTGCACCCCGACCTGCCATCGATGCGCTGCGTCGGCTACCGCCAGGCCTGGGAAGCGTTGGATGCGGCGGGCGACGCGCCACTGACGGCCGCCCAGACCGCCGCGCTGCGCGATCGTGGCATCTTCGCCACACGCCAGCTCGCCAAACGCCAGATCACCTGGCTGCGCGCCATGCACGACCGCGTGGTGATCCCGGGCGATGCACCGGACGCCCTGGCCGCCGTGCTCGCGCAGGTTCAGACCCTGATGCCCCCGGCGGGCCAGGCAACGGCATGAGCCTGCGCGTCCACGGCCTGGCCAAACGCTACGGCGAAGTGCCGGTGTTTGCCCATGTGGACCTGGCGGTGGCGCCGGGCGAGTTCGTCGCCATCGTGGGCGAATCGGGCGTGGGCAAGTCCAGCCTGCTCAACTGCCTGGCGGCGCTGGACGGGTGGGACGCAGGCTCGATCACCTGGGACGGCACCGACCTGGGCACCCTGAACGAGGCGCAACGCGCCCACTGGCGCCGCGAGCACCTGGGCTTCGTGTTCCAGGCCTTTCACGTGCTGCCGCATCTGGACGTGGCACAGAACGTCGCCCTGCCCCTGCTGCTGCTGAACCGCCCGGAACCCGCCCGCGTCGCGGCCATGCTGGAAGCGGTCGGGCTCGCCGGACTGGGCGCACGCCTGCCAGCGCAGCTTTCGGGCGGCCAGCTGCAGCGGGTGGCGATTGCGCGTGCCCTGGTGCACCGGCCGCGCCTGATCCTCGCCGACGAACCCACCGGCAACCTGGACCCGGCCACCGCCACCCGGATCATGGACCTGCTGATCGCCCAGTCACGGGCCCACGGCACGGCGCTGGTGCTCGTCACCCACGCGGCCACGGCCGCCGGGCGCGCCGACCGGGTGTTGCATCTGCGCGCTGGCGGACTGGTGCCGGAACGTGGCGAACAGACAACAGGTGCTATGGCAGAATCGCCCTCCACTGCGACGGAGTCCGGGAGGCGTGAGCCGGACCGCCTGCAAACGTGGCTGCCAGAGTCACGCCCCTGAACCAGCCTGCCGCGCGGCAGCCCAGGGAGCGGTTCCAGCCGGCCACGCCCCAGAATGGAAAGCTCTGCATGAAGATTGCCGTTGCCGGCACAGGCTACGTAGGCCTGTCCAATGCCGTCCTGCTGGCCCAGCACAACGAAGTGGTGGCGCTGGACATCGTGCCCGAGAAGGTGCGCCAGATCAACGCGCGCCAAAGCCCGATCGTCGATGCCGAGATCGAGCACTTCCTGCGCCATGAAACGCTGAATCTGCGCGCCACCACCGATCCGCAGGAAGCCTATGGCGACGCCGACTACGTCATCATCGCCACCCCCACCGACTACGACACCGAGACCAACTACTTCAACACCCGGTCGGTGGAAGCGGTCATTGACACGGTGACCCGCATCAACCCGAAAGCGGTCATGGTGATCAAGTCCACGGTGCCGGTCGGCTACGTGGCCAAACTCCGCCCCTTGCCCGGCGGCTCGCAGGTGATCTTCTCGCCCGAGTTCCTGCGGGAGGGCAAGGCGCTCTACGACAACCTGTATCCCTCGCGCATCATCGTGGGCGAACAGTCCGAGCGCGCCCGCGTGTTCGCCGACCTGCTGCGCCAGGGGTCGCGCAAACCGGATGTGCCGGTGCTGTTCACCGACTCGACCGAAGCCGAAGCGGTCAAGCTGTTCTCGAACACCTACCTCGCCATGCGGGTGGCGTTCTTCAACGAGCTGGACAGCTACGCCGCTTCGCACGGCCTGGACACCCGCCAGATCATCGAAGGCGTGGGCCTGGATCCACGCATCGGCAGCCACTACAACAACCCCTCGTTCGGCTACGGCGGCTATTGCCTGCCCAAGGACACCAAGCAGTTGCTGGCCAACTACACCGAGGTGCCGCAGAACCTGATCCAGGCCATCGTCCAGTCCAACACCACGCGCAAGGACTTCATTGCCGACTGCGTGCTCCGGCGCCAGCCGAAGGTGGTGGGCATCTACCGGCTGATCATGAAAGCCGGCTCGGACAATTTCCGCTCGTCGAGCATCCAGGGCATCATGAAACGCATCAAGGCCAAGGGTGTGTCGGTCATCATCTACGAGCCGGGCCTGTCCGAAGACACATTCTTCCACTCCCCCATCGTCCGGGACCTCGACACGTTCAAGCAACAGGCCGACGTCATCATCAGCAACCGGATGAGCGACAGCCTGGCGGACGTCCGGGACAAGGTGTTCACGCGCGATCTTTTCGGCAACGACTGACGCCGGATTTTTCTTTCATTTTTCAATCGACTCAGGTAGCTAGCCATGGAAGACCAAGCCTTCATCCGTAACAAGTCCGGTTCGTTGACCGCGGTCTGCTGTGCCGTCCTGGTCCTGATCGCGGGTTGCTCCAGCAGTCCGAAGAACTCCGAGCCCGCCAGCTCCAACCCGTTCTCCACCAACGGCACCAACAACGCCAGCGCGATCAAGATCAACAAGCTGCGCACCTTCGGCGACAGCTACACCGACCTGGCCTACACCTCGCCGCGCGCGATGACCAACTGGGCCGTCGAAGTCTCCAGCATGGCCAACGGCCTGGAGAACTACGCCATTGGCGGCGCCAAGGCAGCCTCCACGTCCTCGATCGACTTTGCCACCCAGTTGAACAACTGGAACACCACGAATTCGGCCATCACCGACAAGGACCTCACCGTCGTCTACTTCGGCTACAACGACATCGGCCGCGGCGGCACCTCCGACAACTTCGCTGCCGCCCGCGCGGGCTACACGGACGGGGTCAACCGCCTGATCGCCGGTGGTGCCACCAACGGCAACAACCGGATGTTCGTCACCCTGATCACCGACTGGAGCCGCACCCCGGGCATCTCGGACTCGCTGCACTCGCAGGTCGTGACCTGGAACAACTTTGTCGCCTCGGTGGCGAACAGCAACCCCAACATCATCGCGGTCGACCTGTACACCGTGTTCAACCGTGTGCAGGACAAGCCCTCGGACTTCGGCCTGGTCAACGCCACCGACGTCGACAAAGAACGCTCGTACACCGATTACCTGTTCTTCGACACCCTGCACCCCGGCTCCAAGGGGCAGGAAATCATCGCCCGGGTGTTCAAGCACTACCTGACCCGCGGCTGGAATTGGGCGAGCACGCTGGACGCCGGCACCTCGGCCACCAACCAGCTCAACCAGGATCTGGACAACAACCTGCTCAAGGCTTTCAACCAGACGGCCACGACGTCGCAGGGCCTGCGCCTGGTCCCGCTGACCACATCCAACACCGATGGCCGCCGCAGTGGCCGTGACAGCCGGGTGTTCAACCTGAACCAGACCGCCCGCAACAACCTGGAAGAAAGCGTCGCCAACGGCGTCGCACTCGACTTCGCCCCCGCCAACAGCGGTATCTGGAGCCAGGGTCGCCTGGGGGTCGCGCTGACCCAGAACGCCCAGTCCACGCGCCTGACCGATATCGAAGACCGCTACAGCACCCGCTTCAACTCGAACGCGACCACGCTGTACTGGATGCAGCCCTACAACAACTTCCTGTTCTCGACCCAGCTGTCGCGCCTGGATCACGCCTTCACCCAGAACGGCCTGGACGACCTGCTCAACCGCTCCGTCACCAACGACCGCTCTGCGCACACCTGGTCGCTGGAAGGCAAGCTGCGCTACACCTACGCCTTTGACGGCCTGGCGCTGACCCCCTGGGCCTCGCTGAGCCAGCAGAACCACACCCTCAACGGCGGCCTGATCCAAAGCCTGTACACGTCCGACGTGCAGTTCTCGCAGACCAAGACACGCGACATCTACTCCGGCCTGGGCGTCGACCTCCAGTTCAGCCCCATCGCCATCGGCCAGGGCCGCAAGCTGCTGATCGGCGCCGGTCTCAACCACCTGCAGAGCCTGCGCCGCGAAGCCCTGACCCTGGGCATGACCGAGCAGATCAACCCCGGCGTGCAGATGAGCGAGACCATCGATCGCAGCCGCGTCCGCAAGACCCAGCTGAGCCTGAACGCCGTCGTGGCCGAGCACAAGGGCATCAGCTACGGCGCCAGCTACGCGGTCGACCTGCAAAAGCCCAGCGAGACCAAGGCTGTCCGCGTGACCGCCAACATCCCGTTCTGATCCCTCTCCCACCCGCCGCCTGCGGTGGCCCGGCGCCACCGCAGGCGCTGGCCGCCCCTGCGGCCGGTACCGGCATTGCCGCCCTGAATGGGGCTGCCAGTTAAAATGCCTGATTTTTCGCCTGCACGCTAATCCATGTCTTCCACGAAGAACCTCATTCTCGGCGCCGGTCTGACCGGTCTGAGCACCGGCTACCACCTCCAGAGCGACGACTACGAGGTCTACGAGAAACTGCATGAAGTGGGCGGGCTGTGCCGCTCCGAGGAAGTCAACGGCTTCCTGTTCGACTACGCGCCGCACATTCTCTACACGGTCAACCCTTACGCGCACGAGCTGATCCACACGCTGCTCAAGGGCAACATCGAGATCAAGAAGCGCAAGGCTTTCATCTACCACGGCAAGTACGACCTGTACACCCAGTTCCCGTACCAGGCCCACCTGCACGGTCTGCCCGCCCAGGACATCATCGAATGCCTGAGCGGCCTGGTCGACGTGTTGCGCAATACCGACCGCCCCAAGCCGACCAACTACCGCGAATGGATGTACTGGCGCTTCGGCAAAGGCATCGCGGAACAGCTCATGATCCCTTATGCCGAGCGCATCTGGACCATCGATCCGAAGTACATGAACTTCAACTGGATCGACCGCCGCGTTCCGGAGCCCGATTTCGAGGCCGTGCTGAAGGGCGCCCTGCAGGACGAGGACGACCGCACCGGCTTCAACCAGGAGTTCTGGTACCCGATCGAAGGCGCCATCGAGGCCCTGCCCGTGGCCCTGGCCAAGGGTGTCAAGAACATCCACCTGAATGAAACGGTCACGAAGATCGACCCCAAGGCCAAGCGGGTCACCTTCGCCTCCGGCAAGGTCGTGGATTACCAGAATCTGGTCTACACCCTGTCGCTGACCTACCTGCCCGATTTCATCGACGACATCCCGGCGCACGTGGTGGACGCCATCAACGGCCTGCAGTTCAACCAGATCGAGTGCGTCAACATCGGCATCAACCGCCCGGACATCAGCCCCTACCACTGGCTGTACTTCCACGAAGCCGACCGTTTCATCTTCCACCGCATCAGCTTCCCGCGCAACGCGTCCGAAAAGACCTGCCCGCCTGGCACCAGCTCGGTGTGCTGCGAGATTTCGTACTCCAAGAGCCGGCCGCTGCCGGTGCAGGGTCGCGAAGCGTTGATCCAGGCCACCATCGACGGTCTGACCAAGGCCAAGATCCTGCGCCCGGACGACGAAATCCTCGCCACCGATGTGTTGACCTGCGATCCGGCCTACGTGATCTACGATCTGGACTACGAAAAGAACGTCAAGACCATTCACGACTGGCTGGTCAGCATCGACATCCACCCCTGCGGCCGCTTCGGCGACTGGCAGTACTACAACATGGACCACAGCATCCTGGCCGGCAAGCGCATTGCCGACCTGCTCAACAGCAACCAGGCCTGATCCGACCCCGGGGCGCGTCGTCTTCACCGACCGACCGCCCACAACGCCCATGCCGCCCACCCCCACCGGCCGCATGGGCGTTTTCCTTGAAGACCCGCCCCCATGACCCGATCCCCCCAGATGAGACGCCTGGCCAAATGGGCGGCCGTCGTCGTGCTGGCCATCACGGCGGTCTATTTCTTCGGCGCCGTGCGCCACCACTTCGACAGCATTCCGCCCATTCGCTGGGATGCCCCCGCTTGGGCAGCCATGGCAGCCACCGTGTTCGCCATGTTCCTGAACCTGGTGCTCGGCGGCCTCATGTGGATGCTACTGCTGCGCGACCAGGGCGTGAACCTGAAGCCCGTGGTGGCGTTCCGCATGGTGGGCATGGCGCAGATCGCCAAATACCTGCCCGGCAATGTCGGCCATCTGGTGGGCCAGGTCACGCTGGCCAGCGCGGCCGGTGTGCCGGTGGGTGTGTCCGTCACCGCCATGCTGATCTCCACACTCTGGCTGCTGGCCACCGGGCTGTGCATGGGCGGAGCCGGTCTGCTGCTGTTTCTCGACACCACCGCCGTGCTCGACGTGCCGGTACCCAGCGCCCCGGTGATGGCCGCCCTCGGCGCGCTGGTGGCGCTCAGCCCCTGGATCGCGGTCTGGCTGCTCAACCGCTTGCTGCCCGGCCTGTCACGCCGTCTCGGCAATGGCCAGCTCATCGCCCTGCCCCGCTTTCACACCGCCGTGGCGGTGGCCTGTGGCTTCATCCTGTGCTTCTTCGTCTTCGGCGTCATGCTCAAGCTGCAGGCACGCTACCTTTTCGGTGTCAGTGAGGGCGACGTGCTGACCCTCACCCTGATGTTCACCTCGGCCTGGATTGCCGGCTACCTGCTGCCGGGTGCGCCAGGTGGCCTCGGCGTGCGGGAAGCCCTCGTGGTGGCCTTGCTGGGCTCGGTCGTCGGCACCGGCACCGCCATCGGCCTGAGTGTGACCATGCGGCTGGCCACCGTGCTCGGAGACGGTCTGGCGTTCCTGGTCGGCCTGTCGCTGCGCTGGCTGTCGCCCGCCGACACCACTCCCACGGCCCCATCCGCACCCCGCCCATGAGCGCCGCTGCGGCACGCGAGACCTGGATCGACGCCCTCAAGGGCTGGGGCATGCTGCTCATCGTGATCGGCCACGTCTGGTCGCTCAGCGATGTGCCGGTCTGGTACATGTGGATGTTCTCGTTCCACGTGCCGCTGTTCTTTTTTGCTTCCGGCCTGACCCTCAAACCCGACACCCTGCCGCTGGGCAGCTTCCTGCGCCGCCGGGTCGGCACCGTGCTGGTGCCCTACCTGTTCTACGCCCTGGTGGGCTATGGTTTCTATCTGGCCGGGTACTTTGCCGCTGCGGCAGCGGGCAAAACGGTCGCGCAGTTCGCCTACGGGCTCTGGTGGCCGCTGTTTGGGGTGTTCTACGGTTCGGTGGGCGATGGCCTGCTCGTCAACAGCCCACTCTGGTTCCTGCCCGCCCTGTTCCTCGCCCAGGGCGTCGTCTACGCCCTGCATCGCCTCGGCTGGACCTGGTGGGCACGCTACGCTGCCCTGCTGGTGCTGTTCGCGATCACGGCCATCATCGAAGAGCGCATCAAGCTGCCCATGAGCCTGCTGCCAGCCATGGGCGCCGCGGTGTTCGTGCAGATCGGTCTGGATTTCCGGCGTTGGCGGGCCTGGCCGCATTGGTCGCGCGCCACCCACTGGGGCTGGCTGGCCGGGTTGCTGGCCTTGTCGCTGCTGTCTCCCCTCAATGGGGCGGTCGGGCTGGCCGGGCCGACGGTGAACCAGCCGGTCCTGTTCCTGCTGTTCGCGCTGATCGGTATCGGCTTTTCGGTGCAACTGGCCCGGCTGCTGGACGCTGCTCTGCCCTGGCTGGCGGTGCTGGGTCGGCACAGCATGGGCATTCTGGTCACCCACATGCTGGCCATCAAAGGCGTGAAGGTGCTGCTGAGCCTGGCCACGGGCATTTCGCTGGACACCATGGAGCACAGCAACGCCTGGAGCCTGGCGGTGCTCGCCATCGCGGCCGTGCTCATGATCCCGGCCATCTGGGTGATCGAGCGCTGGCTGCCCTGGACGCTGGGCAACCGCCGGCCCGCAGCGGCCGGCGCGGTTACTGGATCGCGCTGAGCGGGAACGGCCGCCAGCCACACTTCAGCGCCGTCACCGCGCTGCCGGTGCTGTCCAGGCCCACGCGGTGAAACACCCGCTCCCGGTTCATGCGGTCGCCCCAGCCACTGGTCGTGAAAAACAGGTCCACGGCTTCGCGCGTGCGCTCGTAGAACGCGGGTGTGATGCCCCGGTTCTTGTACGGAAACGCGAAATAGCGGTAGTCGAGGCCGAAGGTTTCGGTCACGTGCCGCATGCTGTCCCGCGTCTGCCGAACCTGTTCGTCCAGCGAGATTTCCCAGTAACGCGGGTGGTCGCAACTGTGCGCCCCGAGACGGAAACCGCGGCGCGCCATGTCGGCCGCCTCCTCGCGCGTGATGTAGGGTCGGTCCTGCCGGAAGTACGCGGCCAGATCGATGCCCAGGCGCTCGGCCACGGCGTCGTAGACCGCCCCGTCAGCCAGACGCACCGACATCAGCGCCTCGGCCAGGTCGGCCTGACCATACCCCGCGCCCCCCAGAATCCGGGCCACCTCGGCGCGTTCGGCCGGGGTGCGCCCGTCCAGGCACTCGACCAGCAGGCTGGCCTTGAACTTTTCCTCGACCTGAGAACCTGCCTCGCCAGCGAGAAAGTCCGTGATCAGGAAGTGGATGGCCGGCACCCCCTTGCGCTCCAGGATCGGCAACGCCACTTCGTAGGACGAGCGCAGGCCGTCGTCGAAGGTGACGAGAAAGCGGTCGGCGCCCGCGTTGGCGATGCCTTCGGGCGACAGGTCTTCGAGCGGCTTGAAATGGCGCAGCAGTTCGTCGAGCACCTGCTCGAAGCTGGCCGGCGTGTGGTAGTCGTACAGGTGTTTGATGTACGGCTTGGGCGCTTCCTCCACGGCATGGAAGATGACGATGGGCAAGGTGCGCGCCGACACGGCGCGCGAAACCCCCAGCGGGATCTGGCGCATGGTGGCGCGCAGCGAACGCGAAGCCAGTCGGAAGGCGATTTCGGAAAGGGAAGCCATGAAGTTCAGGTCCGGTAGGCGTGAAGGTGCCGGGACAGCAGCCCGGACAGCGCCACCGCCCCGGCATAGGTTCCGCGCGAGGACAGGGCCACGCCCATGACCACCGCCTTCTCCAGCCAGCGCGAATGGCGCGACTGGAGAAAGGGCCAGAGACCCTGGCGGATATTGCGCTGGATGGCAGCCAGCAGCGCCGGCTCCTGCGTGCGCGAAAGCACCATCTGGAAGAACAGGCGCAGGCTGGAGCGCGCCTGCCGGAAGCCGACGAAGTGTTGCTGGTACGGCTGGGCCGGGTCGACGTGCCGCGTCATGGCGGCCACCGCCAGCAGGATGCTGGCCGTGCGCTCGTTGACCTTCTTCTGCGCAAACCCGGCCTCGGTGGCCGACACCTCGTTGAAGCGGTAGTGGTAGAGCACCCGGGCCACGTTGAAGGCCCGCTGGCAGCGCTGGAAGTACTGCATCAGGAACAGCATGTCTTCGCCCACTGCGATGCGGGTGTCGAACCGCAGCCCCTGGCTGCGGATGATGTCCAGGCGGAACATCTTGTTGCAGCACCCGCCGCCGATGAGCTGGGTACACAGCGTGTGTTCGTACAGCCGTTCCATCGGCAGGGAGCCTGTGCCCGCCAGCACGAAGTCCTGGCTGGCATCGGGGCGAACCCGGTCGTAGCCACACACGGCCACCTCATGGGTTTCCATGGGCACACGCAAGGCCTCCAGGAAATCCGGCTCGACGTAATCGTCGGCGTCGATGAAGGTCAGGTACGTGCCCCGCGCCCGCTCCAGCGCCAGGTTGCGGGCGGACGACACCCCACCATTGGGTTGATGGATGACCCGGATGCGGTCGTCGGCGGCCGCGAACCGGTCACAAATGGCCGCGCTGCCATCGATCGAGCCATCGTTGACCAGCAGCACCTCCCAGTCGCGCCGGCGCTGAGCCTGCACAGAGCGCAGGCACTGTTCCAAATAGGCCTCGCAGTTGTAGACCGGAATGACGATCGAAATCACGGTTCCAAGCCCCCGCCTGCAGGCGCCACCGTGTCATCGCGCCCCAACGCGCAGGAAAAAACGAACAATGCCATGCGTTATCATAGTGAGCGGCCTGCCACAGGGATCAGGCCTTTTGCCACAGCGCCAGGGCGCTTCCTGGGCGGCACCCGTTTCCGGGCACGATCCGGACACCCTGACCGATAAAAAAAGCGGCACTTTCGGCCCGAGCCGGCCCGGATCCAACCACCCACAACATGAAGATTCTTTACATCGCCGGACGGGAAGAAAGCTACTCGCGCACCCGGATCGTCATCCGTGCCCTGGAGATGCGCGGACACGAAGTGGTCAAGTGCCTGCCGCCCGACAAAGCCTTCAAGCATTATCCGCGATTGCTGCTGGATGCCCTGCGCAAGGCGCCGTCCTGCGACATCGTGCTGACGGGTTTTTATGGCCAGTTGCTCACGCCGGCGATGCGGCTGCTGACCTGGAAGCCGATCGTCTTCGACATGTACATCACCACCTACGACACCATGGTGTTCGACCGTGCCAAGGCCAAGCCGGGCTCGTTCAAGGCCAAGGTGTACGCCTGGGGCGACTGGCTGTCGTACAAGGCCGCCAGCATCTCGATCCTCGACAGCGACCACGTCATCCAGCATTTCGGGCGCTATGCCCGCACGGCCACCGACAAGATGCGCCGGCTGTTCCTGGCGGTGGACAACACGGTGATCCACCCGCGCCCCCGTCAGCGCACCGACGACCGCTTCCTGGTGCACTTTCACGGGGAGTTCATCCCCTTCCATGGCGTGCGCCACATCCTGCGCGCGGCCAAGCTGCTGGAAAACGAAGGGGTCGACTTCCAGATCATCGGCCGCGGGCTGACCTTCGAGCAGGACATGGCTCTCATGAAGGAGCTGGACCTGCGCAACGTGCGCATCCTCGATCCGGTGCCCTACGCCGGCCTGGCGACGCACATGGCCGAGGCCGACATCTGCCTGGGCATCTTCGGCGAAAACGAACGTGCCGAACTGGTCATCACCAACAAGGCCAACGAAGCCATCGGCATGGGCAAACCGCTGATCACCCGGCGCAACGCCCCGGTGCAGGAGTTGCTGACCCACCGGGAAAGCGCCTACTTCGTGGAGCCCGCCAATCCGCAGGCCATCGCCGACGCCATCCTGGAGCTCAAGCGCGACCCGGCGCTGCGCCAGCGCATCGCCGAAAACGGCCACCGCAAGTTCCTCGAATACGGCACGGTGGAAAAGCTGGGCGAGGGCCTTGAACGTATTCTTCTGGAGGCCTTGGGCCGTCGAGCCTGAGCCCCGCCCTTCACGAGAGCCCTGCCATGCGACGGATCGCCCCCATCCACTGGCTTGCCCTGCTGTTTTTCCTGCAGGCGCTGTTTTTTGCCTGGTTCGTGACCCCGAACGGAGACATTCCCGATGAAAGCGGCCACTACGCCTACGTGGTGGACGTGGCCAAGGGCCGCCCCCTGCCGGTGCTGGGGCACATGGACAACGACCGCGGTATCATCTCCAACAACCTCTGGCGCGACTGGGGTGTGGAAGATGGCAGCCGGCCCAACTACATCGTCCAGCATCCGCCCCTGTACTACGCGGTCGCGGCCATTCCCTACCGGATCGCCAAAGCGGTGACGAAAGACCGCTTCCTGTGGGCCAAGGCCACGCGCATCGTCTCTGCCCTGAGTCTGGGCCTGCTGATCCTGGTGATGTTCAAGTCGCTGGTGGCGGCCCGCGTCGACGACCGGCTGGCCTTGCTGCTGGCATCCCTGTTCGGTTTTGTCCCCACGGTGACGCACCTGTCTTCAGGCATCACCAACGACATCTTCCTGACCCTGATGTGTGGCCTGGCCACCCTCTATCTGGTGCGCTTCGTGCAGGGCGAGCGCATGGCCGATGCCTACTGGTGCGCCTTCTGGCTGGCCTGCGCCGGGGCCACCAAGATGACCGCCTGGGTGCTGATCGCGGGGTTTGTCGGCATCCTGCTGTATGAAATGCGTCAGCGCTGGCTACTCTGGCTGCTGCACAGTGCCGCCCTGAGCCTGCTCTCGTTTTCGTCCGCCCTCTGGTGGATGCGCCGCAACTACTACTTCTTCGGCAACCCGTTCTACATCTCGGGCTCCGATGCCCCGCCCCTCGTGCCCGGCTACACCCGGTTGAACTACCTGGAGCAGCAGCCCTTCTTCGACTGGCTGTTCCAACATTTCTACGCCTTGGTTGGCTTTTCGGGCTACTGCAACTCGGCCGCCAACGTCGACATCCTGGTGCGCTACTGCAAGGGCGTGAAGGTGGCGGTGGTGCAAGGCCCGTCCTACTACGTCTTCATCTGGGTCAGCCTCGCCTTTTCCGCCCTGCTGCTGTGGGCGGTGCTGCGCCACACTTGGCCGCTGGCCCGCTCGGCGCCCGAGCACAGCATCGCACTGAGCGCTGCAGGGTCCGTGCAATCCGGGGTGCGCCGCGTTGCGGAGACTCTGCGCGCTCCGCGCTGGCTGCCCGCGCTGCTGACCATCGGCGGTGTGGCGGCCACAGCCTACGGATTCATCCACGTGCTCAAACTGGACCCGCGCTACACCCAGCAGATCCACACCGTCTTTGCCTTCATGACGGTCGCCGCGCTGGTGTCGCTGGCCCTGGTGGCCACCGGACGAACTGGCGATGACCGCCTGCTGGCCTACGGCCCGATCCTGATCGCGCTGTTCAGTCTGCTGCTGTTCCTCCAGGGCCACAAGGCCTACGTGATTTCCGAACGCCCGGCAGGTATCCAGGGCCGCTATCTGTTCCCCTTCATTCCGCTGCTGCTGGTGTCGTTCGGTATCGCCATCCGCGGCTACCGCTGGGCGCTGCCCGTGGTCGCGATCGCCACCGTGCTGCTGGCCTGGGCGCACACCAACGGCTACATGAACACCATCGTGCCCTGGTTCAATTCCGTACGCCTATGAAACGCCGCCTGCTCCAGTTCGCCCTGTATCTGGGCCTGCCGTTGGGGCTGACCGTGGCCCTGTACGCGGCCACCAAAGGCAACTTCGAATCGCACTTTCAGAACTCGCTGGCCGACCAGACGGCGATGGCGTCGATCCACACGGTCATGCTCGACTCGGGCTTCACGCTGAGGCAGCCGATCGACACCACCGCCCTGAACATCCAGCGCGATGGCATTCGCGACGCGCCCGTGTGTTTCTGGATCCGCATCGAATACGACCGAAAGCACTGGAAAACACGTGGCACCGTGCTGCTCACACTGGTATCGGGCGACCGCTCCTGGCAGGGCCAGATCCGGTCCGAGCAGATCACCACCTACTTCCAGCCGGTCTGCATCGCGGGCTCGCGCACGCAGGACATCGAGGACCGCCCGACCCATCTGGACATCACGGTGGCCGAACCCGGGCTCAAAGGTGTGGCCATGCTGGCGCTGGGTCCCGGCAACGGCCAGAACAACGCCATCATCAATGGCCAACCCTCGGACCACACGCTGAACTACCGCCTGACGGCCAACCCCGGTCCACGGCGCGGCGACATCGTGCAACTGGCCCTCATCTTTGCTCTGGCCTGCGCCCTGCTGTTCACCGTGCTGGGCCCGCTGGTGCGGCCTCCACGCGGCTGAAACAGCCCCTTCTCATTCACCCAATCACGCCCCTTCCATGATCCTTGTTACCGGAGCGGCCGGCTTCATCGGCGCCAACTTCGTGCTCGACTGGCTGGCCCAGTCGGATGAACCCGTCATCAACCTCGACAAGCTCACCTACGCCGGCAACCTGCAAAGCCTGTCCAGCCTGGATGGCGACGCCCGCCACGTCTTTGTGCACGGCGACATTGGCGACCGCGCTCTGATCGACCGCCTGCTGGCCGAACACCGCCCTCGCGCGGTGGTGAACTTCGCCGCCGAAAGCCACGTGGACCGATCCATCCATGGGCCCGAAGACTTCATCCAGACCAACGTGGTCGGCACCTTCCACCTGCTCGAATCGGTGCGTGCCCACTGGGGCACCCTGGAGGGCGAGGCCAAGGCGGCGTTCCGCTTCCTGCACGTCTCCACCGACGAGGTCTACGGCACGCTCAAGCCCACCGACCCGCCGTTCACCGAAAACCACCCCTACGAGCCCAACAGCCCATACTCGGCCAGCAAGGCCGCCAGCGACCACCTGGTGCGCGCCTACCACCACACCTACGGTCTGCCGGTGCTGACCACCAACTGCTCCAACAACTACGGGCCGTACCACTTCCCCGAGAAGCTCATCCCGCTGATGATCGTCAACGCGTTGGCCGGCAAGCCGCTGCCGGTGTATGGCGATGGCATGCAGGTGCGCGACTGGCTGTTCGTCAAGGACCATTGCAGCGCCATCCGCCGTGTGCTGGAAGCGGGCACCCCGGGAGAAACCTACAACGTGGGCGGCTGGAACGAGAAGCCGAATATCGAGATCGTCAACACCGTGTGCGCCCTGCTCGACGAGATGTCGCCCCGCGCCGACGGCCAGGGTTATGCCACGCAGATCACCTACGTGAAAGACCGCCCGGGCCACGACCGCCGCTACGCGATCGACGCCACCAAGATCCACCGGGAACTGGGCTGGAAGCCGGCCGAGACCTTCGAAACCGGCATCCGCAAAACAGTGCGCTGGTACCTGGACAACCAGGCTTGGGTGCAGCAGGTGCAAAGCGGCGAGTACCGCCAATGGGTCGACAAGCAGTACGGAGCCAAGGCATGAGCGCGCCGACGATCCTGCTGACCGGCCGCAACGGCCAGGTGGGCTTCGAGCTGCAACGCGCCCTGGCCCCGCTGGGCAAGGTGGTGGCCGTGGGCACAGCCGACTGCGACCTGGCCGACGGTGCCGCCCTGCGCGCCCTGGTGCAATCGGTCCAGCCGGCCCTGATCGTGAACCCTGCGGCCTACACCGCCGTGGACAAGGCGGAAACCGACAGCGACAAGGCGCGCGCTGTCAACGCCGTGGCACCGGGCATCCTCGGCGAGGAAGCGGCGAAGCTGGGCGCAGCGGTCATCCACTATTCCACCGACTACGTGTACGACGGCCGCAAGGCCGGCCCTTATACCGAAGCCGACGCCACCGGACCGCAATCGGTCTACGGGCAGACCAAGCTCGATGGCGAGCAGGCGCTGGCGGCGGCCACGCCGCAGCATGTGGTGCTGCGCACGAGCTGGGTCGTGGGCGCGCACGGCGGCAACTTTGCCAAGACCATGCTGCGGCTGGCTGGCGAGCGTGAAGAACTCAAGGTGGTGGCCGATCAGTTTGGTGCGCCAACCTCGGCCGCGCTGATCGCCGACGTCACCGCCCACATCGCACACCGCTACCTGCAGCAGGGGGCCACCGGGTTTCCGTTTGGTACCTACCACCTGGCCGCCGAGGGCGAAACCAGCTGGCACGCCTACGCCCAGTTCGTCATCGGCGAAGCGCTGCGCCACGGCAAAGCCCTGAAAGCCAGCCCGGACCGGGTGCACCCGATCCCGGCCTCCGCCTACCCCACCCCGGCCCAGCGCCCGACCAATTCCCGGCTCGACACCGCCCGCCTGCGCCAGACCTTTGGCCTGCACCTGCCACCCTGGCAGGATGGCGTGCGCCACATCCTGCAGCAAATCCTCTGACACGCATTCCCATGGCACGCAAAGGCATCATCCTCGCCGGCGGCTCCGGCACACGGCTCTATCCCGTCACCCAGGCGGTGAGCAAGCAGCTCATGCCGGTGTACGACAAGCCCATGATCTATTACCCGCTGAGCACGCTCATGCTGGCGGGCATCCGCGACATCCTGGTGATCTCCACGCCGATGGACACCCCGCGCTTCAGCGAGCTGCTGGGCGATGGCAGCCAGTGGGGCCTGAACATCCAGTACGCCGTGCAGCCCAGCCCGGACGGCCTCGCCCAGGCCTTCCTCATCGGCGAGCAGTTCATCGGCAACGACCCGTCGGCGCTGGTGCTGGGCGACAACATCTTCTACGGCCACGATTTCGCCGAGCTGCTGCGCCGCGCCAACGAGCGCGACAGCGGCGCCACGGTGTTCGCCTACCATGTGCACGATCCGGAGCGTTATGGCGTGGCCGAGTTCGACGCCCAGGGCCGCGTGCTCAGCCTCGAAGAAAAGCCCACCCAGCCCAAGAGCAGTTTCGCGGTGACGGGCCTGTATTTCTACGACAGCCAGGTGGTGGGTCTCGCTCGGGACCTGAAGCCTTCGCCGCGCGGTGAACTGGAAATCACCGACCTCAACCGCCTGTACCTTGAGCAGAACCAGTTGCAGGTGGAATTGATGGGCCGGGGCTACGCCTGGCTCGACACCGGCACCCACGACAGCCTGCTCGAAGCCGGCCAGTTCATCGCCACCCTGGAAAAACGCCAAGGGCTGAAAGTGGCCTGCCCGGAAGAAATCGCCTTCCGCCACCAGTGGATCAGCGCCACCCAGCTCGAGACACTCGCCAGACCCCTGGCCAAGAACGGGTACGGCCAGTACCTGTTGCGCACGCTCAAGGAAGCCCATCCCGGCGCGCCCCGCTGAGCCGATGGCAAGCGCCGGGCTTCCGCACCTCGCCCCAGCCTACCGCCCGGACATCGACGGCCTGCGCGCCATCGCGGTCGGGGCCGTGGTGCTGCACCACGCCTTTCCCCAGGCGTTTCCCAGCGGCTTTGTCGGTGTCGACATCTTCTTCGTCATCTCCGGCTACCTGATCAGCTCGATCATCATCGGCCAGTTGCAGGCCGGCCGTTTCTCGTTCCGGGATTTCTACGCCCGGCGCATCCGGCGCATCTTTCCGGCCCTGCTGCTGGTGCTGGTGGCGTGCCTGGGCACCGGCTGGCTGATGATGACCGCCGCCGAGTTCAAGGCGCTGGGCCGTCACGTTCTGGCCGGCACCCTGTTCGTGTCGAACTTCGGCTTTTGGCAGGAGGCCAACTACTTCGACGAATCCGCGATCTACAAGCCGCTGCTGCACCTGTGGTCGCTGGCGATCGAGGAGCAGTTCTACATCGCCTGGCCACTGCTGCTCCTGGTTGCGTACCGTTGGCGCGCCCTGCCCTGGCTGATCGCCGGGCTGCTGCTGGCCTCGCTGGTGCTCAACCTGTGGCTGGTGCGCACGGACACCACCGCCGCGTTCTACAACCCGGCGGCCCGGTTCTGGGAAATGATGATGGGCGCCGGGCTCGCCGCCCTGCAGCTTCGCTCTGGCCATCCCGGCGCGGCCTGGCCCCGCTGGCTGGTGCATATCACCAGCGCCGCCGGCTTGGCGCTGCTGGCCTTCGTGTTCTGGCGCCTCACCCCGGCCCACGCATTCCCGGGCAAGTGGGCGCTGGCGGCCACCCTGGGCACCACGCTGCTGATCGCCGCAGGACCGCAGGCCTGGCCCAACCGGATTCTGCTGGCCTGGCGCCCCATGGTCTGGCTGGGCCTGATCAGCTACCCCCTGTATCTGTGGCACTGGCCCCTGCTGTCGCTGGCGCACATCGAGGTCGGCCGCGACCTGCCCACCCCGCTGTTGCTCGGACTGGTCGGGCTGTCGGTAGTGCTGGCCACCGCGACGTATCTGGGCCTGGAACGGCCGATCCGCCGCCACGGACACCGTCTCGGCCGGCCGCTGGTGGGCGTGTTGACGGCCCTGATGGTCGCCGTGGCCGCCGCCGGCGGATGGGTATACCAACAGTCGCTGAAAGTGGACACGCTGCCGGCGCTGCTCACCACCTTGCAGACCAAGGGCGGGCGCAGCGCAGTGGCCGAAGGCTGGCGCGACGGCGACTGCATGCTCGACTACAACCTCCCGCCGAGCGCCTACAAGGCCCATTGCGTGGAAGAGCGCCGTCCGCTGATCTTTCTCTGGGGCGACTCGCACGCCGGCTCGCTCTACCCCGGCTTCAAGGCGCTGCAGGACAGCGGCCGCTACAGCTTCGGGCTCGGCGAACGGACCGGTGCCATCTGTCCGCCGATTCTGGGCCACGATCCCCGCCCCGGCTGTCAGGCCCTCAACGACGACACCATCGCGCTGATCCGGCGGACCGTGCCGGACGTCGTGGTGCTCTACGCCTGGTGGCATGAAAAGGCGGTCTACGGTCGCTACGACATCAGCGGCCTGGAAGCCACGGTGGCCGAACTCCGCAAGGCGGGCGTGCCCCGCATCGTGTTGCTGGGAGCGGTGCCTTACTGGAAAGAGAACCTGCCACGCATCCTGCTGCGCCTGTCGCGCCAGCTCGACCGGCGCGGCCGTCTACCGCTGCGGCTGGGCGACGACCACCTGGACCCCCATGTCAAGCAGGCCACGGCCGAGATGCGGCAGCGGGCGGCGGCCATGGGCATCGAATTCATTTCGGGGATGGATTACTTCTGCAACGCAGAAGGCTGCCTCACCCGCCTGGACGAAAATGCCACCGAGCCGCTGAGCTACGACTATGGGCACCTGAGCGTGCCCGCGGTCACGTACTACGTAGAGCAGATCGCGCCGCAGATCCTCGGGCAGCGCTGAAGCGATTGCCATGCGGGCAGCGTGCCCGCGCGCCTGCGGCGCAGCGGCTCAGCCGGTGCTGGCGTCCGCCGGCGGTGCTGCCCGCAGGCGCCCGTCGTACAGCCGTTTGTGCATCACCTGGCGCGGCACGGCCTGGGTGTCGTGCATGAGGAACGCGAGCAGGAACTGCAGCCCCATGATCATGGGCAATGCAGCCAGCATCACCGTGCCCGGCGACGCCAGCACATGGCGCAGGGCGGACACGCTCCACTCGTAAACGCCGAAACCGATGCCGAACAGCATCAGGAACACACCCAGCAGCAGATGCAGGGAAGCGGCCGACATGTCGCGCAGGAAATAGCTGTAGAAGATGCGCTTGCCGAAGTTGCGCAGGTGCTTGCTCAGGAACTCGCCCAGGATCGCGCGCACCTTCAGGTTGCTGACCTCGTCGGCGTAGTGCGCGTCCATCGGGATGTCCATCACCACGGCCTTGACCGTGTTGAGACGGAACAGCATGTCGCTCTCGAAGAAGTAGCGCTTGCTGATGCGATCAAATGGCAGGTGGGCCGCGACCTTGGCATGGATGGCGGTGTAGCCGTTGGTGGGATCGAAGATATCCCAGTAGCCGGTCGACACCTTGGCCATGAACGACAACGCCGCGTTGCCGATCATGCGCAGGCGCGGCATGCGGCCGATGTGGGCGAGGTCGTAGAAACGGTTGCCCTTGGTGTAGTCGGCCACCCCTTCCAGAATGGGGGCCACGAAGTGGGCAACGAGCTCCGGCGCCATCTGGCCGTCGCCGTCCACCTTGACCAGCACGTCGTGCCCGTCGGCGATGGCGGCCTGGTACCCCGCCATCGTGGCGCCCCCCACCCCGAGGTTCACGGCATTGCGGACCACGCGGACGCGGTGATCGGTGTTGTGGGCTTCGACGAAGTCCCCCGAGCCGTCAGGACAGCGGTCGTCGACCACATAGATGGCCGACACCTCGGGACCGATGCGCGCCAGCACCCCCATGATGTGCCGGGTCACCTTGTAACAAGGCAGTACCACCGCCACGGAAGGTTCATGCAGCATCAGAGGCTCCCGAAGAAAAAACGTCCTGGCCAGCGGCGCCGGGCAGCGGCCATCCCCTCCCGCACCAGGCTGGACAGAAAGGCCATGGCCATGACCACACCGACCACCACGTAGGCCGTGTAGTAGCGCGGCTGGAAGAAGTAAGGGAAGTCGCTGAACATCAGGTACACCGCCAGTGCCACCGGCAGCACCACGAACGCCGCCGCAGCGCCGAAAAACAGTCGCGCCGCGAGACTGGCGCGCCAGCGCCGGAACTCGACCACCAGCAGGTACGGGACCACCACCGCCAGCATGGTCAGGATGAAAGGGTGAAAACGCAGGAACGGCCAGGGCAGGTTCCAGTCGACCAGCGTGCGCCAGTGCAGACTGGCCGTGCTGCGGGTGAACGCGATCCAGATAGCAGCCACCCAGTCGCGCCAGCCCCGCGTATCACCGAAGCCCAGCAGATAGTCGCGCATTTTGCCGTCGCTCGGATGGACCCCGCGCCACTGGTTGATGCCCACGGTGCACAGCAGGTACACCAGCACCACCACCGCCGAAAACGTCCCCACGCGCCACAGGCGCTCTCGCCAGGGCCGGGGCGATGCCAGCAACTCGGCCATGACCAGCATGACCGGCAACAGCAAGGCCGTGGGTTTGATCGTCAGGCAGATACCGGCCACCAGCCCACTTTCCAGCGCAAAGCGCCAACGACCGGCATCGGCCGTGCGCCGCACGTAACCGATCAAACCGGCCAGGCAGAACAGGAGCACAAACATCTCCTGGTTCAGCGTGATCGCGGCAAACACGAACGCCGGTGTCTGCGCGACCGCAAACACCAGGACGGCACACAGCAGCCAGGGCACCTGCAAGGCCCGCGCCAGCCAGGCGATCAACACCAGGGCGATCAGGCCCCAGGCCAGGTTGGCCAGCTTGGCCAAATGGAACAGGTTGTGCGTCTCGACCACCTGATCGAGCACCCAGGCCATCGCCGCGGTAGCGGCATAGAAGGTGGGCAGGTAGTTGCTGGCGGTGTTTTCGTGCTCCGAGGCCCCCTGCCCCGACGACGGGCAGTAGCCGCCGTCGACACGGTCGCCATAACAACCCCAGATGCGGAGCGACTCGTGCTGCATCCGGTCATACACCCCGGGCACGGTCTGCTGCGCGTAGATGCGCCACCAATAATCGAAATGGGTGTGCTCGTCAAACGGCGAACGGAACTCCGGATCGAACCGGGACAACAGGTTGTACCCGCCGAACAGCAGCGACAGGGCCAGCGCCACCCAGCCCAGCCACCGCAACCCGCGCCCCCACCAGACGCCCCAGCGACGACGGCTGGCGGCTCCACAAGACTGCACACCCGAATCCACCGTCATCGTCTGTTCCTCCTCCCGCTCTGGCGAGCAACCTGCCTGCGCAACGATCATCGCCACTCAGCCTGTGCGCGCCGAATCGGCCAGGTTGACGATGAGCACACCCGCACTGATCATGCCCAGGCCCAGCCACTGCCAGCCGTTGAGCTTTTCCGAAAACACCAGCCAGCTGGCCGCAGCCATGAGCAGGTAGAAAAAGGAGCCCGAAATCGCAAAAGCCACCGAGAGCCGGGCCTGCGTCAGCACGAAGAACCAGAGCACGTAGCCCA
The DNA here is from genome assembly GCF_030160815.1 of Hydrogenophaga electricum. Taxonomy (NCBI): domain Bacteria; kingdom Pseudomonadati; phylum Pseudomonadota; class Betaproteobacteria; order Burkholderiales; family Comamonadaceae; genus Hydrogenophaga; species Hydrogenophaga electricum. The sequence goes on from NZ_BSPB01000007.1 coordinate 27,309, forward strand.
GCACCTGCAGGCACAGCGCCCCCAGGACCCAGGGCGACATCGCCGCCGACATCAGAAAGGGCACGACGCCTTCCTGGCGGAAAACCGGTGCGATCTGGTTGATGCCGCTCTTGAGCAGGAGCTGGCTGCCGATGGTGCAGGACGACACCAGAAAAATCAGGACCACGACGTTCACGGGCGAGCGCTTCGTTAAAGGGTTGGATGGGGAACAGCCCGACAGACCTCAGGCCATCACAAAGGCGTGGCGCAGCAAGCCGGGGATCGACGCCCGCCGCCCTTCGCGCAAGGCCACCAGCGCCATCACCAGGGCATTCAGGCGGGACGTGACGTGCCAGCGCGCCGCCCGCTCGGAGCGGCGCCAACCCAGCGCAGCGGCCTGCCCGCCAGCGCGGGCAAAGCAGCGCTTTTCGTCCGAAAACCGCCGGCCGTCGAACAAGTTGGCATTGGAGGCGCTGCCGGAATGGCGGCGGTAGGAGAAGCACACCTCGGGCACGTACACCAGCGACTGGCCGGCAAACACCAGGTCCAGCACGAAGCCCAGATCGTGGGTCAGCTTCATGTCGTCCTGGAAATCCACCCCCGCCAACCGGTCGCGCCGGAAGCACAGCGAAGGCCAGTACAACCAGTTGCCGTGCAGCAGACCGGCCGCCAGGGCATCGCCCGACAACGCCACCGTCTGCCCGCCACCGGGCGTGAACCACCGCTGCTTCACGCGGTCGGCCAGCGTCCGCACACGCTGGCCTCGCTCGTCAATGACCTGCACGCCCGGCTGGATGACGGCCGCGTCGGGGAACTGGCGGTGCGCCTCCCGCACCACCCGGACGTACCCGGGCAGCATCACGTCGTCGCAGCCCAGCAGCACGACCAGCTCGCCCTGCGCCTCCCGCAGGCATTTGCGGTAGTTGTTGACGATGCCCAGGTTGGCCGGGTTGCGGACATAGCGGATGCGATCGTCCCCGAGGCTGGCGATCCAGTCGCCGGCCCAGGTGTCGGGGTAGGCGTCGTCCAGCACGGTCAGGCGCCACTCGGGACAATCCTGGTGCTGCACGCTGACAACCGTTTCGCGCAGCAGGGCCGGATCGCCCCAGTACGGCACAAAAATATCGATGAACATGGGTTTGGAGGGAGCCGCCAGTGCGGACGACCACGGATTGCGGCGAGTTGGCTGCAGCCTGTATGGGGCCAACGGGACAGCTTAGGATGATAACAACTCCGCCCTTTTATAATGCCGGGCTGATCTTCACCCCGGCCGCCAGCGCCACCGGCAAGCCCTGCCGCCCACCGCACCACCCCATGAAAGCCACCCCCCTCGCGATCCCTGAAGTCATCCTGTTCGAGCCCAAGGTGTTTGGCGACGACCGGGGCTTCTTTTTCGAGAGCTTCAACCACGCCCGCTTCGAGGAAGCCATTGGCCGGCCGGCCCGCTTCGTGCAGGACAACCACTCCAAGTCGGTCAAGGGCGTGCTGCGTGGCCTGCACTACCAGATCCAGCAGCCCCAGGGCAAGCTGGTCCGCGTGGCGCAAGGTGCGGTGTTCGATGTCGCGGTCGACATCCGCAAGTCTTCGCCCACCTTCGGAAAATGGGTCGGCGCCTTGCTGAGCGCCGAAAACAAGCACCAGCTGTGGGTCCCGGAAGGTTTTGCCCACGGCTTTGTGGTGCTCAGCGACACGGCCGAATTCCTCTACAAGACCACCGATTACTACGCTCCGGCCTTCGAGCGCAGCATCCTCTGGAACGACCCGGATCTGGCGATCGACTGGACCACCGACGTCACGCCCATCCTCTCGGGCAAGGACCAGGCGGCGGCCACCCTGAAAACGGCCGACCTGTTCGACTGACCCTTGCCGGCCAGCTGATGCCCCGGGTCCCCGGGGTGGCGGCGTGTTTCCCGCGTCCATGAAGGTCCTGCACGTCTACCGCACCTACTACCCCGATCCGCCCGGCGGCCTGCAGCAGGCCATCCGGCAGATCGCGGCGGGGTGCCAGACGCTGGGCGTCGAGTCCCGCATCTTCACGCTCTCGCCCCAGCCGCAGCCCCCGGTGATCGACCGGCCCGAAGGCGCGGTGCACCGGGCCCGTTCGTATGCCGCCCCCGCCTCCTGCGACCTGGGCGGACCCGAAGCCTTCTGGCGTTATGCCCGCAACGTGCGCTGGGCCGACATCGTGCACCTGCACTACCCCTGGCCGTTCGCCGATCTGCTGGATCTGCTGAGCCCGCAGGGCAAACCCCGGGTGATGACCTACCACTCGGACATCGTCAAGCAGAAGGTGCTGGGCAAGCTGTACCACCCCCTGATGCGCTGGACCCTCGGCCGCATGGACGCGGTGGTGGCCACCTCGCCGCGCTACGCCCAGACCAGCCCGGTGCTGACGCGCTTCGTGCGGCCCGAACGGCTGCACGCCATCCCCCTGTGCATGGCCGATGCGACGGCCGAACCCGAACTGGCCGCGGACACCGACATCCTGCAGCGGCTGTCGCTGCAGGGCCGGCCGTACGTGATGTCGCTCGGTGTGCTGCGCTACTACAAGGGCCTGCATGTGCTGGTGGAGGCCGCGCGGCAGATCCAGGGCGCCGTGGTCCTGGCCGGCAATGGCCCGGAAGAAGCCGCACTGCGCGCCCAGGTCGCGGCCCTGGGACTGGACAACGTGCACTTTGCCGGCCTGGTCAACGAAAGCGACAAGCACACGCTGCTGCGCCACTGCACGGCCCTGGCGCTGCCCTCGCACCTGCGGTCGGAAGCCTACGGCATGGTGCTGCTGGAAGCGGCGATGCACGGCAAACCCCAGGTCAGTTGCGAAATCGGCTCCGGCACGTCCTGGGTCAACCAGGACGGCGTGAGCGGCTTCGTGGTCCCCCCCGAAGACCCGGCCGCGCTCGCCACCGCCCTCAACCGCCTGCTGACCCAGCCCGCCCTGGCGCACACCCTGGGCGCGCAGGCCCGGGAACGCTACCTGCGCGACTTCACCCCGGCCGCCATGGCGCAGGCCTATCGCGGCCTCTACGAAACCGTCGCCGCTGGCTGAGCGGTACCATTGCGGGTTATCCCGCCCGGAACCTAGGATTCATCTCGCATGCCCTCTCCTCTCGTCCCCGTGGTGCTTTCCGGCGGCACCGGCTCCCGCCTGTGGCCGGTTTCGCGCGAAGCCCATCCCAAACCCTTCATGGCCATGCCCGACGGCGAAAGCCTGTTGCGCAAGACCTACGCCCGCGCCGCCCTGGCCAGCCAGGGTCAGGCCCCGCTGACCGTCACCAACCGCGAGTACTTCTTCCTCAGCCGCGACACGCTGCAGGAAGCCGGCGTCACCGGCGGCGATTTCCTGCTGGAAGCCAGCGGCCGCAACACCGCCGGCGCCATCGCCATGGCGGCCCTGCACCTGGCGCAGACACGCGGCGCCGACGCCGTGATGCTGGTGCTGCCCGCCGACCACCTGGTGCAGGATGTGCCGGCTTTCCAGGCCGCCGTGGCCCAGGCCCACGCCCTGGCCGAACAAGGCCATCTGGTGACCTTCGGCATCGTGCCGGACCGCCCCGAAACCGGCTTCGGCTACATCCAGAAAGGCGCCCCGCTGGCGAACGGCCACGCCGTCTCGCGCTTCGTGGAGAAGCCCCCACTGGCCCAGGCACAGGCCTATCTGGCCTCGGGCGAATACCTCTGGAATTCCGGCATGTTCTGCCTGGGCGTGCGCACCGTGCTCGACGAGCTGGCCCGCCACGCCCCGGACGTGCTCGAAGCCTGCCGCCGCTGCGCGACCGACCTGAAGTCGCGCGAGTTGGGCGGCGTGCACGGGCTGGAGATCCCTGATGCCGCCTACCAGGCCGTGCCCTCGATCTCGATCGACCACGCCCTGATGGAGCGCTCCGACCGCGTGGCGGTGGTGCCGGCCGACATCGGCTGGTCCGACATCGGCTCCTGGACCGCGGTGCGCGACCTGTCGCCCGCCGATGCGCGCCAGAACCGCGCCACCTCGGACGCGGTGTTCGTCGACGCCGACAGCACCTACGTCCATGGCGAACAGCGCGTGGTGGCCGCCGTGGGCACGCGCAATCTGGTCATCGTCGACACGCCCGATGCCCTGCTGGTGGCCGATGCCGACCGCGTGCAGGACGTGCGCGAGGTGGTGGCCCAGCTCAAGCAGCGCCAGCACCCGGCAGCCCAGTTCCACCAGACCGTGGCCCGCCCCTGGGGCACGTACACCGTCCTGGGCGAGGGCGAGCGCTACAAGCTCAAGCGCATCGAAGTGCTGCCCGGCGCCAGCCTCAGCCTGCAGCTGCATCACCACCGCAACGAGCACTGGATCGTGGTCAGCGGCCTGGCCGAGGTCACCAACGGCGACCGCACCTTCCTGCTGCACGCCAACGAATCCACCTACATCCCGGCCGAACACCGGCACCGCCTGACCAACCCGGGCCAGGAACTGCTGGTGATGATCGAAGTGCAAAGCGGCGCTTACCTGGGCGAAGACGACATCGTCCGTTTCGAGGACAAATATGGCCGAACTCCTGCAGCCTGAAGGGGCCACGCCCGCGCAGGCCCCTGCCCATCAGATCCCGGAAGTTCCCGAGGACTGGTACCACCACGATGGCCGCACCGACATCTGGGTCGCCATGCGCAACGTGCACGTCTGGGGCGTGCTGGGCTGGCACGACATTCGCCAACGCTACCGCCGCTCGGTACTGGGCCCGTTCTGGTTCACGCTCAGCACCTTCATCATGATCGGGGTGCTGGGCTTCCTGTACTCCGAACTGCTCAAGCAAGAGATTTCGCAATACCTGCCCTTCCTGGGGGTCGGTCTGGTGCTGTGGCAATACCTGTCGACCAGCATCACCGAAGGCTCCAACGCCTTCATCAGCGGCAGCTTCCTGATGAAGCAGATCCGCATGCCCGCGACCATCCACGTCTGCCGCATCGTCTGGCGCAACTTTTGCATCCTGCTGCACAGCCTGCCACCAGTGATGATCCTGTCGCTGGCCCTGGGCAACCGCCCGAATGCCGACTTCATCCTCATCATTCCCGGGCTGTTCCTGCTGCTGCTGACCGCCACCTGGATCGGCATCGTGCTGGGCATTCTGTGCCTGCGCTACCGCGACCTGCTGCCCATCGTGGCCAACATCCTGCAGGTGGCGTTCTTCTTCACCCCCATCATGTGGGCGCCCACGCTGCTCAAGGAGCGTGCCTGGATTGCCCACTACAACCCGCTGTACCACCTCATCGAGATCGTGCGCGCGCCCATGATCGGTGAGCCCATCGACCCCATCTCGTGGGTCTGGGCCATCGGCATGGTGGTGGTCGGCTTCGCGATTGCGCAGGCCCTGATGAAGACCGCCCGCCACCGCCTGGCCTACTGGATCTGACATGACCGCGAGCATTTCCGCCCACAACCTGTTCGTCGAATTCCCGATCTTCGAGAACTCTCACCGGTCGCTGAAAAAAGCCGTGCTGAACCTCTCCACCGGCGGGGTCATCGGCAAGGATGCGGGCAACCACCCGGTGGTGACCGCGCTCAACGACCTGAACTTCGAGATCCGCGACGGCGACCGCATCGGCCTGGTGGGCCACAACGGCTCGGGCAAGACCACCCTGCTGCGCGTGCTCACCGGCATCTATTCGCCCACGCGCGGCCGGCTGGACGTGCAGGGCCGCACCGCTTCGTTACTGGAAGTGTCCTCCGGGGTCGACCCCGACGCCACCGGCTTCGAGAACATCTACCTGCGCGGCATCATGAGCGGGCTCAAGCCTGCGCGCATCAAGGAACGCATCGACGAGATCGCCGAGTTCACCGAACTGGGCGACTACCTCAACCTGCCGGTGCGCACCTATTCCAGCGGCATGCTGCTGCGCCTGACCTTTGCCATTTCCACCAGCATCGACGCCGACATCCTCATCATGGACGAGTGGCTCAGCGTGGGCGACGCCTCGTTCCGCGACAAGGCGGCCAAGCGCCTCAAGGATTTGGTCGACAAGGCCTCCATCCTGGTGATCGCCTCGCACAACCCCGAGCTGATTCAGTCCATCTGCAACCGCAAACTGCAGCTCGAGCACGGCCGCATCATTGCCGACGAACCGGTGGTGGCCCCGCCGCCGGAGGCGGCACCCGCCGAATTGGCGCAGCCCGCCGAGCCCGTGGTCTGACGCGGCCGCGCCCGAAAAGCCCATGCCCCTGAACCTCAAAGCCGATCACCCGGCCCTGCCCTACCTGGAGTGGGTCGGTGCCCGGCAGCCCCTGCGGGCGGTCAAAGGCCTGATCAGTGCCCACCTGGCTTACCCCGTGGCCGAGCACATGGAGCGGCGCGAGGTCCGGCCCAAGCTGGCCGAGCTGCAACGCCACTACCGTGTGCCCTTTGCCCAGCGCCTGCAGGGCGTGCGCGACCGCGTCGCCGACACCGTGGCCTTCGCGATGCAGGCCGTGCCCTACTACCGGGACACCTTTTCCGCACTCGGCTTCGACCCCGACAAACTGCGCCAGGACCTGCGCTGGCTGCAAGACCTGCCCTGGCTGACCAAGGACATCATCCGCGAACAGGGCGATCGCCTGCTCTCGCGCCCGCTGGCCGAGGTCCGCCACCACGCCTGCAAGACCGGCGGCTCGACCGGCCAGTCCTGCGTGATCCACTACGACCAGCCCGCCGCCGACCATTCGGCCGCGGTCACGCTGTACTGCCGCCAGCGTGTGGGCAAGACCCAGCGCAAGCCCGAGCTGCACTTCGCCTGCCGCTTTCCGGGCGACCCGGTGCCGCCCTGGCCTTCGCGCGAAGACTTCAAGTGCTTCGCGATGAACCGCAGCAACATCTTCTTCGGCGCGCTCGACGACGCCGGACTCGAAGAAATCTGGGCCACGCTGCTGCGCCGCCGCCCCTACCTGATCCACGGCCACCCGTCGACCATCTACGCCCTGGCCTGCCACATCGAAAAGACCCGTGGCAGCGCCCGGGCCTTCCGCATCTTCGAGTCCAGCGGCGAACTGATGGAAGACTACCAGCGGCACAAGATCGCCCAGGCGTTGCAGTGCCGTGTGGTCAACCGCTATGGCCTGGCCGAGCTGGGCGTGGTGGCCTACGAGCTCGAAGAAGGCATGCCGGGCATGCAGTTGCTCGACTCCGAGGCCTGGTGCGAAATGGCCCCGGTGGACAACGCCACTGTGGGCAGCGACCGCGGTGAACTCACCTTCACAGCCCTTCGCAACCGGCTCATGCCGCTGATCCGCTACCGCAGCGGCGACCTCGGCCGCGTCGAACAGCGCGAGACGGGCGTCTACCTGACCGAAGTGATCGGGCGCATCCACGACATGGTGCCCATCAACGGCGTGCCCCACGCCACACACCACATCCAGGACGTGCTCGACCACCGCGTGGGCGGCATCCAGGAATTCCAGATCGACCTGCGCAGCGCCCCGCCGGTGCTGCGCATCGTGGTCGACACCCACGGCAACGCCGAACAGATCACCGAGCGCGTGCAGGCGTACTGGCCAGGCGCCTTCGACCTGCAGTTCGTGCAGCACGCCGACCTGGTGCGCGTAGGCAGCCGCGCCAAGTTCCGGCACGTGGTCACGGGCTGACGCGGCGCGCATGGTTCACGTTCTCGCTCCCGGCCCCTACCAGGACATCGCGCAACTGGTGCTCTCGGCCTGGCTGCGCAGCGGCGGCCAGGGCTCGGCCGCGCTCGGCAGCCTCGGTGAGGTCGTGGACCCGGCGCACGCGCTCCACGTGGTGATCCACCCCCGCGAGGAATGGACCGAGGCGCTGCTGGCCCTGACGCGCCGGCCCGCCAAACTGCTGGTGCTGGGCCGCCTTTCGCACGGACTGGCCACCGCCCTGGGCGTGCAGTTGCCCGCCGAATGGCCGGCCGACTGGGCCGGCCACACCCTGTGCCCGCCCGCCACCGCCGGCGGGTACGCGGAGAGTGTGGCGCGGGTGGTCTATCCGGCCAATGCCCCCCGCATCGCCGGCCAGGCACCTGCCATGGCGGTGCGCCCGTTCCGGCGCCACGACTTCGCCGACGAATGGAACAACCTGGGCTACGGCGCCATCACCGCCGACGGCACGCCCTGGAGCATTGCCCAGAACGCCCAGTTGCCCACCGCTCACGAACTGGCCACGGCACGCTTGGGCGACCAGCCCCTGTGCGGCTACGCGGGACTCTGGGACCTGCCCGGCGCCAGCGTGCTCTGGTTCAACCGCGCCGCCGGCCCGATCGACTCGCAGGAATGGCGGCTGGTGGAGGACTTCTTCTCCTGCCACCGCGCCGAGGCGCTGCCTTGCGCCCCGGTGCTGGCCGAAGTGCCACACGGCTTCGACAGCGCCGTCACCATGCGGCTGGACTGCGACGAAGACGTGGAATCGGCCCGTGCGCTGTGGGATCTGCACCGCGCCGAAGACGTGCCCTTCAGCCTCGCGCTGCACGCGCGCGTGCTGGCCGATGCCCGCCACCACGCGCTGCCCCGCGAAGTGCTGGCCGGCGGCGGTGCCCTGCTCTCGCACACCGCCACCCACGCGCCGGACTGGGGTGGCAGCTACGACGCAGCGTTCCACGAAGGGCGGCAGTCGGCCGACGTCATCGAGGCCCACACCGGCTACCGCGTGCGCCATGCCGTCTCGCCCTTCCACCAGACGCCGCTGTACGCCCGCCTGGGCCTGGCCGATGCCGGCTACACCGGCTGCATCGGCGGCATCATCCGCAACGACCCGGACTTCCTCACCGCGCGCGCCGGCATCCCGCCCGGCTCGGGCCAGGGCTTCATCGGCCACAGCCAGCAGTGCATGCTGCACGGTGACTGCCTGCTGAGCGACGGTGAGCCCCTGCGCGTCTTCCACGAAGCCTTCCGCCTGGCAAGGGTGGGCGGCGCGTTCTTCGGCTACCTGGACCACCCGTTTTCCGAACGGTATGCCTACGGCTGGCGATCGGAGGCCGAGCGGGTCGAGGCGCATCGCCGCTTCATCGGGCATATCCGCGAAACGGGTGGCCGCGTGCTGTGGGCCAACGCCAGCGACGCACTCGACTTCCTGTCCGACCGCGCCCACACCACCGTGCATGCCCTGGCACAGGGTCATTGCATCACCCGGCCCAGCGCCACACACCGCTGGCCGCTGGCCGTGCGCTACCGCGGCCAGGTCGTGTCCGTCACCACCCAGGAAACCCTCGCATGAAGCTCATGATCGTGTTCGGCACGCGACCGGAAGTGATCAAGCTCGCCCCCGTGGCCGCAGCAGCCCTGGACATGCCGGGCATCGAGCGCGTGGTCTGCTCCACCGGCCAGCACCGCCAGATGCTGGACCAGGCGCTGGCCTGCTTCGGCCTCCGGCCCGACGTGGACCTGGACCTGATGCGTGCCAACCAGACCCTGCCCGCGCTCACCGCACGCCTGATCGAGGGCATGACCGAAGCCCTGCAGGCGCACCAGCCCGATGTGGTGATGGTGCAGGGTGACACCACCACCGCCTTCGCCGCGGCACTGGCCGCGTTCTACCAGCGCATCCCGGTGGCGCATGTCGAAGCCGGCCTGCGCACGGGCGACCCTTACAGCCCGTTCCCGGAAGAAATGAACCGGGCCATGATCAGCCGCCTGGCGCGCTGGCACTTCACGCCCACCGAGCCGGCCACCCGCAACCTGCTGGCCGAAGGCATCGCCGCATCGGCCATCACCCAATGTGGCAACACCGTGATCGACGCGGTGGAACTGATCAAGCGCCAATGGCAGCAGCGCCCCTACAGCGGTCCGGCAACCGCCTGGTTCCCGGACCGCGACCTGGTGCTGGTGACCACCCACCGCCGTGAAAACTTCGGCCAGGGCCTGGAAAACATCTGCGATGCCCTGCTGACCCTGTGCCGCGAATACCCCACGCTGGGCTTCGTGTTCCCGGTGCACCTGAATCCGCAGGTCCAGGCCATCGTCCGGCCCCGGCTGGCGGGTGTCGACAACCTGCGGCTGCTTGAACCCGTCGACTTCGAGACCAGTCTTTACCTGCAAAGCCGCTCGGTGCTGATCCTCACCGACTCCGGAGGCATCCAGGAAGAGGCCCCCTCCTTCGGCGTGCCCTGTGTCGTCATGCGCGAACACACCGAACGCCGCGAAGGCGTGGATGCCGGGTTTGCCTCGCTGGTCGGCACCGACCGGGCGGCCATTGTGGCCGGAGCGCGTCATTGGCTGGCGCAACCGGCGCTGCGCCAGCAACTGGCAACCAGGGCCAACCCGTATGGCGACGGACGGGCATGCACCCGGATCCTCGAAACACTGGCAGAGCCCCGCGCGGCCAGTGCCTGAAGATAAACTGCGGCGCATGGAGAATCCGCCCCCTCCGCGCGTCGGACTGATTGCGATCGTCAAGAATGAAGCGCCGTATCTGGTCGAGTGGCTGGCACATCACCGGCTGATCGGCATCGACCGTTTCTATCTCGCCAACAACGACAGCACCGACGGCACCACCGAACTGCTCACGGCGCTGCACCGGGCGGGCCTGGTGAGCCATCACCCGTACCCCTCGGTACCGGGCAGCAGGCCCCAGGTGCCCGCCTTGAGCATGCTGCTGGAACGCCACCGGGACGATGCGGAGTGGCTGGCACTGATCGACGCCGACGAGTTCATCTGGCCGATGAGCAACGACTGGAGCCTGCTCCGGTTTGTGCAGCGATTCGAACAGCAGCACCCGGAAGTGGGCGCCATCGCGCTCAACTGGGCCACCTATGGGTCCGCGGGTCAGGCCGTGTTCGAGGACGAGCTGGTGACCAAGCGCTTCACCTGGCACGCACCACATCACGACGTCATCAACCGGGGAATCAAGACGCTGGCCAGGACGCGGGCGGTATCGTCGGTTCTGACATCGCACAACGTAGCCCTGCACCCTGGTGCCCAATACCTGCACACACAGGGCGCGCCACGCACCTTTTCTCCCGACCTGTTCCCTGCGAACACGGCACTGGCGCAATGCCTCAGCCATGCCATCCAGTGGGACCATTTCCGGGTCAACCACTACATCGTCAAGTCCTACCAGGAGTTCATCCAGAAGAAGCAGGCGCGAGGGCGCGCCATGACTTCGACACCACTGGACGACGTGTTTTTTCTGGGACACGACAAGGGCGGCACACAGACATGCCCCGATCCGCGCTACCTGCAGGCGCTGGAAGCGGAAATGCTGCGCATTCGGGCAGCCACTCCCGAGGTCGACCACGCACAGTGGACGCGCGAACTGCTGACCCAGCGCCGCTCATTTCAGGACCAGACACCGGCACCACACGTCGGTTGCGTCGACCACATCCGGACAGACCCTGCGTCGGTCCTGCTGACCGGCTGGCTGCTGGTTCATGGTGACCACCCGGTCACGCGACTGGAGCTGTCCGTCGACCAGACGGAATGGGTGCCCTCGCACACCCTGCATGCCCAGGCGCGACCCGACGTGGCGCAGCACTTTTCGCAGGCCCCCCACGATTGCGGCTTCATCGCCAGCTTCCGGCAGGCCGCCCCGATGTCCCAAACCTCTGCCATTGCGGCCCGCGCCGTCCTCGCGGATGGCCGATGGACACGCCCCATCGAACTGGGTCGGTACGCACGCAAGGACCTCTGACGCGGGAGACCGCCCCTGCGTGGTGCCGGAGCGACTCAGAGCCCGACCGGCCTCACCAGGCTGTCCCTTACGACGAATGCCCCCAGCGGCAGCGATTCCGGCTCGACACCGGCCAGCGGCGGCACGTCGACCCGCAGTGCCTGCAACGGCACCGCCGCCTGAGCAGCCTCCAGGCGGATCACAAAGCCACAATCCAGAGGAGCCCTGGGGTGGTGCAAGCGCACGTCCGGTCGCGCCATCCGCACGCACTCGGCCACCGGCCAGCCCACCCCGTTGACATGCACCTGCATGTCGAGCGGAAAGGTACTGCGTCGCACCAGCGCCCAGCCCTTCAGGCAGAGGGTGCCCGCTTCCCACCAGACCTCGTCCACACACCCGGTCACCAGACCAGGGGGAGGTTTGAACCCCTGCAGCTGCAGCTGGTTCGCATCGAAGCGTTCCAGCAGGCCCGGCGCGTTCCGCGCCACCATCTCGCGAATCCACGCGGCTTCGCGCCGCACCCGCTCCTGGTGGGCTTCGGAGGGCGCATCCTCCACGTCGTTGTGATCGTGAAAGTAGAAAAAATCGGCTTGGTAAGCCCCCCCGGCCCCGGCGGCACTGCCCCGGCTGGATTTTTTGTAGAAGTACTCCACCCAGGATTTGATGACGTAATGGTTGACGCGGACCGGCGACCAGCACAACCGCTGGGAAAGGCCATCTCCCGACTGGTCCTGGTAGTGATCGCGCACCCGAAAGTCCTGGCCATCGGCCTGCAGGTACCGGAATCCGGGCCGCAGCGACGAGGTGTGGGGCCGGACGTTGTCCGACAGCGCCGTCAGCCGCAGGATCGACTTGACGTGATGATGGGACTCGAAAGACGCGGGTGCACGGAACCGGAAGCGCGATTGCACCGGCCCGTCGTCCGCGTACACCCGCCCGGATGAGCCGTACACCGCCCAGTTCAACGCGACGGCCCCCACGTCCGGAGCCGCCAGCGCACGGAACCAGCCCGCGAGATCGAAGCCCTCCTCGGCGGGCATCAGGAACTCGTCCGCATCCATGAACGCCAGCCAGTCGGCATGGGCACCAAAGGCCTCCAGGATCATGCGGTAGCCCGCGCCCTGGGGCGATCCCGCACTGGTGGGCACGTGAACAAAGCGCACGACCCCGGCCTGCTGCAGGGCCTGGAGCAGCTCGGCCGTGCCGTCATTGCTCTCGTTGTCCGCCAGAAAAAACCGATCGATGCCCAGAACGCGATGGTGCGCCAGCCATTCGATCAGGTAAGGGGCCTCGTTCTTGAAGATGGCTGCGATGCCGAAGGGAAACGAGGTGGTGGGGCTCATGGTCGATAGGGTCCTGCAAAGCGCCGCCAGATTCTAGAGCAGCCCCTGCCGCGCCAAGCCGCCACGGCCCAGGCGCGCCGAGGCCCCCACGGTAAAATGACCGACTCTTTCCGGTGGTGCTTTTCTGAGCGTTTGATGCCACGCCAAGACCCTATGAACACAGCCTCCGGCAGCAGTGCCACGTCCCCAGGCGCCTGCCTCCTGTTCGCCACCGCAGACTGGGACACCCCCTACTGGACCAACAAGCAGCACACTGCCGATCACCTGGCCAAGGCCGGGTGGCAGGTGCTCTACGTGGAGAGTGTCGGGCTGCGGGCTCCCCAACTGGGCAGCGGCACCGACTGGCACCGGCTGTGGCGACGCCTGGTGCGCGGCCTGCGTGGTCCGCGCCGCGTAGGGGCCGGCCTGTGGGTGCTGTCCCCGCTGGTCATTCCCTTCAAGCACCATCACCCCTGGGTCCGCGCCTTCAACCAGGGCTACCTGGCCTGGACACTGAGCCGCTTTCTGCGCCGGCAGGGTCTGGCCCATCCCATGGTCTGGACCTACCACCCGTTTGTGCTGGAAACACTGGACCGCCTGCAGGCCCGGCACAACGTGACCACCGGCCCGCTGGTCTACCACTGCGTCGACGACCTGGCCGCCATTCCAGGGATCGACGCGACCGCGTTCAATGCCGAGGAGCGGCGGCTGCTGACCCGCGCCGATGCGGTGTTCACCACCAGCCAGGCGCTGTTCGAAAAGTGCGCCCCACACAATCCCCATGTGCACGACTTTCCCAACGTGGTGGACCTGGAGCATTTTGGCCAGGCTTTCGATGCCGGGCCCTTGCCCGCCGATCTGCAGGCCATCCCCGAACCCCGTATCGGCTACGTGGGCGCCCTCTCCGACTTCAAGGTCGATTTCACCCTGTTGCGCGAACTGGCCCAACAACGCCCGTCGTGGCAGTTTGTGCTCATCGGCGATGAGCGGGAAGGCCAGCGCGACCCGGTGCTGGCCGACATGGCGCGACTTCCCAACGTGCACCGGCTGGGCCACAGGCCCTATCAGCAACTGCCCCTCTACCTGCGCGGTCTGGCGGTCGGGCTGCTGCCCACACGCATCAACACCTACACCCGCAGCATGTTCCCGATGAAGTACTTCGAGTACATCGCCAGCGGCGTGCCTGTCGTGTCCACCCGCCTGGCCTTTACCGAAACCGAACATTCGCCGTTACTGCAGGTGGCTGACGACGCGACAGCCTTTGGCCAGGCCATCGCTGCGCACCTGGCGGCCCCCCGGCCCGACCGGCCCCTGTGCGAGCGCCTGGTGGCCAAAAACACCTGGAAATCGCGGCTGGCCGGCATGTTGGCCCATGTATTCCCTGTCACCGCCGACCGCTGATCCACAATGCGGGCGGCGCCATCTGCCGTTCAATTCCTCGCGTCCATGCAAGTCCTTTTTCAAAACCCCCAGCTCCGTCCGGGCGTTCGTGCGGCCTTCTGTGTTTTTTCGCACTACGACCCCCATGGCACGGTAGAGCCCTATGTCCGCGGCTATCTGGCAGAACTGCAGCGTTGCGGCTTCCAGGTCGTCTTCGTGTCGACCAGCCCCCGTCTGGACACGGAAAGCCAGGAAGCGCTGCGCGAACTGACGGCTGCGGTGATCCTGCGCGAGAACATCGGCTACGACTTCGGCTCCTACAAAACCGGCATCCTGTTCCTGCGACACATGCAGGCCGAACCGTCGCGCCTGCTGCTGACCAACGACAGCGTTTTCGGGCCGCTGCAGCCCCTTGCCCCCCTGCTGCCGGCGCACGATGATTTCGGCCTGTTCGGCATGACCGACTCGTTCGACTTCAGCTACCACCTGCAGAGTTTCTTCATCCTCTATGGCACACCCGTGCTGCGCAGCCCGGCATTCGCCACGTTCTGGGACCGAGTCGAACTGCTTTCGCCCGAAGTGCCGGGCTTCAAGCAGAAAATCATCCTCGACTACGAGGTCGGCGGCTCCCAGTATTTCCTCAACCACGGCTTTCCCGTTGCTGCGGCTTTTCCGTTCCGCAAGACCCTGGCCACCGCCATGGATCACTACGGAACGCTGCTCGCCGCTGCCGAAGCCCCTGGCGGTGTCGCACCCGCCCCGCTCAAGGTGCGCTTCAATGCCACCCACAGTTTCTGGGAAGAGCTGATCGAGCTGGGTTTTCCCTTCATCAAGCGCGAATTGCTGCTGCTCAACCCCACCGGAGCCGACATCTACCGCTGGCCCGACATCGTGGCCCAACACTCGGATTACGACATCGGACAGATCCTGGCAGCATCGTTGAGCTTCTCTGGCAACAACGACGTGTTCTTCACCACCGCACCGGCGGAAATCGCCGCCCGGATGAACGAAGCCGGCGAACTGGTACTGCCGGTCAACCCGACCCTCCAACCCTGGCAAGCCCGGTTCGGCGTTCCCGATGAGCGCTGCTTCGTTTTTGATGAATCCGTCTACATGGACGCCCATCCCGACATCCGTGTGGCGGTACAGCAAGGCAAGCTGGACAGCGCACGCGCCCATTTCAAGAAGCAGGGGCACCGGGAAAGCCGCCGCGTCCCCCTCAAAGCCATCCCCCCGCTGTCTTCCTGAACGCCCACGGGCGTCCACCTCCGGCCGCATTCCGCATGAAAGCCCTGTTCGCCACTTACCCCATGGCCTTCCACACCCCCGGCGGCGGTGAGGTGCAGTTGCTCGCCTACCGCGACCACCTGCCCGCCGCCGGCGTCGACGTGACCCTGTTCGACCTCTGGAACCCCCGCTTCGCCGAACACGACGTGGTGCACTTCTTCTCTTGCGTGGGCGGCTCGGTGCACTTCTGTCACTTCGTCAAGAACCTGGGCAAGCCGCTGGTGGTCACCTCCAGCCTGTGGATCACCGAGGCCACGCAGCACCAGTACCCGATGGACGAGATCCGCGCCCAGTTGTTGCTGGCCGACCGCATCGTCACCAACTCCGAGATGGAGAGCGACACGCTGGCCCGTGTGCTGCGCATTCACCGCGATCGCTTCGCGTCGGTCTACAACGGCGTCGATGCGGTGTTCCGCCACCGGCCCGATGCCAGCCAGTTCCGCCAGGCTTTCGGCGTCAAAGGGCGCTTTGTGCTCAACGTCGGCAACATCGAGCCGCGCAAGAACCAGGCCCGCCTCGCGCAGGCGATGGACGTGCTGCCCGACCACCAGCTCATCCTGATCGGCCATGTGCGCGATCAAGCCTATTTCCAGCAGATGATGGACGCGGCGCCGCCGGGACGCGTGCGCTATCTGGGCCCGATCCCGCACCACGACGACCTGCTGCGCTCGGCCTACCAGGCTTGCGACCTGTTCTGCCTGCCCAGCACGCTGGAAACCCCGGGCCTGGCCGCGCTCGAAGCTGCGGCCCAGGGCTGCCGTCTGGTGATCACCGCCGAAGGCTCGACCCGCGAATACTTCGGCGAAGCGGCGGTCTATATCGACCCGCTCGACGTGGCTGCCATCCGGCAGGGCCTGCGCGAAGGCGCCGAACCGGCAGCACCCCAGCCTGTGCCGGACGCGATCTGGGAGCGCTACGCCTGGCAGCAGGTGGTGCGCAAGCTCCGGCAGGTCTACGAAGGCGTCTGCTGACGCCGCCACCACCGCCCTGGAGCGCCTGGCTCCAGCGGCGATAATTGAGCCTTTGCGCCGCTTGCGGCCACGACGCCCGGTTTCTCCGGGCCCCTGCGCGCCCTCCCGTTCATGAACGATCCCAAGACCGCCCAGACCGCCTCCGCCCAACCCGCCTGGTTCTACGAGGACGTGCCGACCCCGTCGGGTTACAAAGTCCCGTACTTCTTCACCGTGCTGAACGCCTTCTGGCCAGACCTGGAAGAAAACCGGGGTGCCCACTTCAAGACGGAAGCGGGCTACGTCAGCGCCATGGCCTTCTGGGAAAACCCGCTGCGCGGCGCCTCGCCCGACATCGTGTGGCCGCCAGCCGGTGTGTTCCCTCCGGTGCTGTTCGAGCCCGACACCAGCGTCGAACAGGACACCGTGCTGCCCCTGACCAAGGGCATGGTGGGTGCCTGGCGGGTGCGCCCCGACATGCACCACTTCGACCTGACCACGCCGCTGGGCCGGTTGCAGATGCTGCACTGGCGCCTGTCGCTGGGGTGCCGCGAATACCGCTTTCTGGCGGTGACCGACGAAGAGGTCCGCTACCTGCAAGAACCCAGCACCGCCCACGGCGGCCGCATTGCCCACCTGCCCCGGCTCGCCGAGCTGGCGCCCGTGCTGGTGGCCAACCAGCCCGACTTGGTGGCGCGGCTGGCGGCTGGCGAGCCCGAAGCCTACGACTATTGCTGGACCCCGCTGCAAAAGCCGCTGGAAGACCTGCTGGCCAACGCCGTTCGCCGTGCCCCGTCCTACGAGGCCCAGCCTGTGGCGGCGATCGGCACGGCCGAGCCAGGCGGCATCAACATCGTGGGTTTCGCCACCGGCCAGTTCGGCATTGGCGAAGACGCGCGCACCGCCACCCGCGCCATGCTGAAGGCGGGCATCCGCCCGGCCGTCTACGAGCCCCCCATCCCGCTGGCCTGTGCGGTCATCAAGGACGGCTGGATCAACGAACACATCCGGCCCGCGCCGGTGCACCGCTTCAACCTGCTCACGATGCCGGCGCCCGACACGCTGCGCCTGTTCTTCCTTCAGCAGCGCGGCGTGCTGCAGGGTCGCTACAACATCTGCGGCTGGCAGTGGGAACTGCCCCACTGGCCCCAGCACTGGCACCCGCTGATGAACATCCCCGACGAAATCTGGGCCCAGTCGCGCTACGTGCAGCACATGTTCCAGGAAGTCACCGACAAGCCCGTGACCTACATGCCCCTGGCGGTGGAGATGCCCAGCTTCACCCCCCGCACGCGCGAGTCTTTTGACCTGCCCGAACAGCCGTTCACCTTCCTGTCGGTGTTCGACTGCAATTCCTGGTACCAGCGCAAGAACCCGATGGGTGCCATCCGCGCGTTCCAGGCCGCGTTCCCGCCCGGCAATCGCGACGTGCAACTGGTGGTCAAGATGATGAACACCCGCTACGACATGGCCGAATACAAGGAGCTCATGCGCCTGGCGGCCCAGGACGCACGGGTCTTCGTCATCGACGAATTCCTCTCTCGCAACGACATGCTGGCCCTGCTGGACGCGGTGGACGTGTTCGTGTCGCTGCACCGCTCGGAAGGCTTCGGCCGCGTGGTGGCCGAAAGCATGATCCTGGGCAAACCGGTCATCTCCACCAACTACTCCGGCAGCGTGGACTTTGCCCACGAGGGCACGGCCTACGCCATCGACGGCCCGCTGGTCGCGCTGAAAAAGGGCGACTACTCCGAGTACGAGGGCCAGCACTGGATGGACCCCGACATCGGCCTGGCCGCCGAAGCCATGCGCCGCTGCGTCGAAGACCGCAGTGGCACGCAGGCCATGGCTGAGCGCGGACGCCAGATCATCATCGACAACCACAGCATCGACGCCATTGCCCGCCGCTACGCGCAACGCCTGCGCGAGCTGGGCGCCATCGCGGCATGAGCACCCTGCGCATCGTCGCTCCTGAAATCCGCGCGGGCGATGCGGTGGGCAACCACTGCCTGTACCTCGCGCGGGCGCTGGCCCGGGAAGACCGCCCCGTCGCGCTGCACGCCCAGCGCCATGACGTGGGCCCGGACGTGGCCGTGCAGAACTACGATGCCCTGTTCGCCCAGCACCAGCCGACCGATGTGCTGCTGCTGAGCTATTCCACCTACCAGCCCTGGTTGCCGCGCCTGATGGCGCTGCCCGGCCGCAAGGTGGCCTACTTCCACGGGGTCACCCCGGTGGAACTCCTGCTGGAGCACGACCCGGTGGCTGCCTACTGGTCCGCCAAGGCCATCACCCAGTTGCCGCGTCTGGGCGAATTTGACCACCTGATCGCCAATTCGCGCTGGAACCTCGACGACCTGGCCAGGCACCTGCCGCGGCCTCTGGAAGCCGGACGCACGTCGGTCATTCCCCCGATCACGCCCGACATGCCCCTGATGCGCCGCCCGGCCCGTGCCGTGCACGCCTGGCAGCCACCACTGTCCCTGCTCACCGTCGGCCGCCTGGCACCGCACAAACGGGTGGAAGACGTGATCCGGATCGTGGCCAGCCTGGTGCAGCAAGGCGTTCCGGCCACGCTGACCCTGGTCGGCGGCGCTACCAGCGACGACTACCTGCAACACCTGCACGACACAGCCGATACCCTGGGCGTGCGGGCACAGGTCACGTTCTGTGGCCATGTCAGCGACGAAGCCCTGGATCGCTGTTACGCCGACGCCGACCTGCTGGTCTCGGCCAGCCTGCACGAGGGCTTCTGCATCCCGGTGCTGGAAGCGATGCAGCAAGGGCTGCCGGTGCTGGTTCGACAAGGCACGGCGGCCACCGAGGTGGCCGGGAGCGGT
Organism: Hydrogenophaga electricum; assembly: GCF_030160815.1. Lineage (NCBI taxonomy): Bacteria > Pseudomonadati > Pseudomonadota > Betaproteobacteria > Burkholderiales > Comamonadaceae > Hydrogenophaga > Hydrogenophaga electricum. The sequence goes on from NZ_BSPB01000007.1 coordinate 46,622, forward strand.
GGGGTGGTATTCGGGACCGCGGATGAGGCCGCAGACTGGATCGTGCAGCTGCTGGCCGATCCGGCGCAAACGGCACAGCTTCGCCAGGCCGGGATCGCCAGGGCGGCGGACTGGGTCCGTCAATCGTCCGTGGCGGGCATTGCGACCAGCCTGGAGCCCCGGCACTGACCACCTGCGCGCTGCGCACGCCGCCCACAAGAACGACCACCCATGACGACTTCCCCCCGGATTCTGCTGACCACCTACCATCAGGCCTACCTGAAAAAGGGGGGCGGAGAGTTCGAGCTTTTCTCGGTATCGGAAAAACTCAAGCGGCACGGATTGATCGCAGACCTCTACGGCCCCTGGTCCCGGGCGCTGGAGCACTACGACGTCGTGCTGCACTTTTCTGTGCATGGTGGTGGCCTGGACCTGCTGCATCAGGTGCGCGACAAGGGCGTACCGATCGCCCTCTGGCCCAATATCTGGCTCAACGCCCCGGCCCCGCAGCTCGAACAGCTCGTGCACGAGCACACCGAAGTGGCCGACGTGGTCATCTTCAAGTCGCGCGCCGAGCAGGACATGTTTGCACGCTTCTTCGATCTGCCCGCCCAGAAGGTTCGCAGAGTGATCACGCTGGCCGACAGCATCTATGCACGACCGGCCCCCGAAGGATTGTTCAGGACGCTGTACCAGCTCGACCGCTACGCCATGGGCATGGGCATCATCGAACCCAACAAGAACCAGCTTTCGGTCATCCGGGCCCTCAAAGGCAGCGGCATGAAGCTGGTGCTGGTCGGTGACCATCGAGACGTTGCCTACTACCAGGCCTGCAAACAGGAAGGTGGCGACGAGGTGTTGTTCATCGACGCGCTGCCAGCGCGCTCGGAGATCCTGCGCTCGGCGCTGGGTGAAGCCGAGGTGTTCATCGAATGCTCCCACGAGCCGCCGGGACTCTCGGCCATCGAAGCGGGACTGAGCGGTGCCCGCTTGGTGCTCAGTGACTCCGCCTGGACCCGTGAACATTTTGGCGAGCTCATCGACTACAGCGATCCCGATGACGTGGAATCGATCCGCACCGCCATCCGGGCGGCGCTGAACCGCCCCCGGTCGCCCTCCCCGCTGATTTCCCACCTGGCCCCCCATGGCGCGGACAGCACCATTGGTGCACTCGCGCACATCCTGCAGCAAACCACCACGTCATGAGGCTGACGCTCATCCGGCATGGCCAGTCCGAGGCCAATGTGCAAGGCCTGGTCACCGGCCTGAAAACGTCCGATGGCCTGTCGGCGCAGGGCATTGAACAGATGCGTTGCACGGCGGGTTTGCTGCAGCGTGCTGCGTTCAGGGCAGCGCGGCTGTACACCAGCGATTTCCGGCGCGCGCAACAGAGTGCGGCGCTGGCCTGGCCCGGAGCGACCTTCACCGTCGACGTCCGCCTGGGCGAAACCGATGCCGGTGACGTGGCGGGCTGGCCTCTGGCGAAGTTCCTCGCACAGTGGCCACATTTCTACCGGGACCCCGCCCACTGCTACCCCGGTGGCGAGTCCCACGAAGCCCTGAACCAGCGCGTGCTGTCGTGGCTGGCCGATGTGCGCGCCGCGGACGATACCGACGTTCTGGCCGTGACCCACGCCGGCCCCATCACCTGCCTGCTGCAGCACGCCCTGGGCATCCCGATGAGTGCCTTTCCCGCCCTGCTCGCGCGCAACGCCAGCCTGTCCATCATCGAGTATGCGAGTGCAGACGATCGTGGCAAGGTGCTGGCTTTTTCGCTGTTGCCGGAAGCGTCGCTGTCCGCCTTGATACGCCCCGCACCATGACCCGAAAACTCCGTGTGCTGGCCCTGCAGCGAGAATCGCTGGTGGCGCCGGGCGTGCCATCCCTGTCGGTCGCGGCGCGTGTGACCGAAGTGCTGGACTATCTCCAGGCCGAGGGCCGGGTGGAATACACCTCCATTTCCGAAAACGACCCTGCTGCCAACAACGGCGTGGCCTGGGCGGATGTGCTCATGCTGAGCAAACACGCTTCCGTGGCCGCCCGCGACCTCATCGTCCGGGCCCGGCAACTGGGCAAACGGGTCGTGTACGACCTGGACGACTGGATCTTCTCGTTCCCGAGATACAGCGGCGGCCAGTTGGCGAACGACAAGTCGCGGCTGATCCTGGACATCCTTTCGCAATGCCACGTGGTGACGGTGGCCAACCAGCGCCTCCAGCAGAAGGTCGCGCACCTGGTCCCGGACACCCATCTGGTACCCAACGGCATGTGGGTTGAAAAATACGCGCCGCAGGGGCTGCCAGCCTGGAGCGAAGTGGCCGACAGCAAACGGATCGTGTTCACCAATGCGGACTTTCTCAAGATGGAGAAGTCCAAAGAACTGCTGCTGACCGCATTGCAGGTGTTCTTCATCCGGCACCCGGCGTTCGTGCTGGACTTCTACGGTGACCCGTTCCCGGAAATCGTGTCACTGCCTTTCCTGCATTTCACCAACCGCATGCCCTACGAGCAGTACGTCGGCGCCCTGATCTCGGGCCGGTACCGACTCTCCATCACGCCGCTGGGCGCGGATGAGGACCCCGAGGCGGCAGAATTCAATGCCTGCAAGAACCCCTTCAAATTCCTGAACTACGGAACGGCGGGCGTGCCTGGCATCTACTCGGCATCGCCGATCTACACCGGGTGCATCACCGACCTGGACACCGGCGTGCTGGTGGACAATACGCTGCAAGACTGGATATCGGCGCTCGACAGGCTGGCTTTTGACAGCGCCTTGCGGCAGACCATCCGCACCCAGGCCTTCGAGGACATCCACACCCATCACCATATTCGCTGCAGCGCGCGAAAGCTGCTGGATTGCGCCATTTAGACCCAATCCCACCACACCCATGCCCGACGCGTTTGCTTTGTTTGAATGTCTCTACCAAGAGCGCCAAACGGTCAGCGAGAAGTCATTCACACCGCTTCGCATTCACAACCGGCACCCCGAACGGCGCGAACTGCAGGCCTATGTCGAGGCCTACCGCCAAGGGCGGCACCGGGCGGCCGAAAAAACCGGCCTGTTCTCGCCGAAATTCGCGCTGAAGACCCATCTGACGGTGGCACAGTTCCGGCAGTTTGCGCTCCAGCACGCCGACGCCGACATCTGCCTGGTCAACCCGTTTCCGCAGTTGCGCTACTGGTCCTACAACGTATGGATGCAGGGTGAGCACGCGCACCCTGGCCTGCTGAGCCGCGCCCAGGCCCTGCTCGACGCCGTGGGCCTGGATATCGATCTCCGGAGCGTGCCTCGGCATGGCGCCGAGCTGCTGGCGTACAGCAACTTCTGGGTGGCGACCCCGGCGTTCTGGGAAGCGTACATCGGCGGCTGGCTAGTGCCGATCTCGGACTTCCTCGACCGGCATCCCGACCACCCCGCGGTGGTGGCCATCCTGCAGGGCACCGACCACACCCAGGCCGCTCCCTTCCTGCCCTTCATGGTCGAGCGGCTGCTGAGCAGTTGGCTGTCGCTGCACCCCGACTGGCGCGTGGCGGCCTACCCGATCGAAGCCTCGGCCGTGCGCGAGCAGTACTGCCTGAGTCGGTTCGAACGCCTGCTGTTCGACCAGATGCGCGACGAGGTGGACCGCTGTGACCGGAATGGGCACTTTCCCGACGAAACCCTGTGGCGCATGAACGGTATGTGCGCGCTGTACCAGCAGCATTGTTTCGACTACTACGTGCATCAGCCGCACCCGCACACAGGCCAAGTCGTCAAGCGCCTCGTCCATCCGTCCGATCAGTCCTTCCCCCCTCCGCGCTAATCCCATGTCCGCCAGTGCCCCCCCAGTCAACCGCCTCCGTCGCCTGTTCATCCGGTGCGCCACCCGCGTCCGTCGGGCGCTGGGCATCGGATCGCCGATTCCGGTCGTCGACACAGCCCGGTTGACCGAGGGCTACCACGCCCACCAGGACAACCCGCCCGTCGATCCCTGCGTCAAGGTGCTGGCCTACTACCTGCCCCAGTTTCACCCGTTCCCGCAGAACGACGCCTGGTGGGGCAAGGGTTTCACCGAGTGGTCCAACGTCGGCAAGGCGCAGCCCAACTACGCCGGGCACTACCAGCCGCACTGCCCGATCCACCTGGGTTATTACGACCTGCGCCTGGTCGACAACATGATCGAGCAGGCCCGGCTGGCCCGCAACTACGGCATATACGGCTTCTGCTACTACTTCTACTGGTTCAACGGCACGGTGCTGATGCACCAGCCGCTGGAGCAGATGCTGGCCGACCCGCGTGTCGACATGCCGTTCTGCCTGATGTGGGCCAACGAAAACTGGAGCCGGCGCTGGGACGGCAAGGACGATGACATCCTGATCGCCCAGGAGCACTCGCGTGCCGATTCGCTCGCTTTCATCCGCCACCTGGGCCGGTATTTCCAGGACGATCGCTACGTGCGCGTCAACGGCTTGCCCGTGCTCATCGTCTACCGGGCCAACCTGATTCCCGACATCGCCGAAACCGGGCGTCTCTGGCGCGAAGAAGCTCTGCGCCTCGGCCTGCCCGGCCTCTACCTGGTGGCGGCCCAGTCTTTCGACATCACCTCCCCCGCGCCGTTCGGCTTCGATGCGGCGGTGCAATTTCCGCCCCATCCGTTCCGCCAGTATCCGGACCACCAGCCCGAAGTCACCATCACCAATCCGGCCTTCACCGGGCGGATCCATGGTTACCCGGATGTGGCGCAGCGCTTCGTGCAACGCGCCGATGAACCGTACAAGGTGTGGCGCGCCTGCATGCTGTCCTGGGACAACACGGCCCGCAAACAAGATGGCGCCACCATCTTCAAGGACTTCAGCCTCCAGGGCTACCAGCAGTGGCTGTCCCACAACCTGAACGTCACCGCCCACGACCCTCGGCTGAACGATGACGAGCGCCTGACCTTCGTCAACGCCTGGAATGAATGGGCAGAAGGCTCGCACCTGGAGCCCGACCGCCGGTTCGGCTATGGCTACCTCCAGGCCACCTACGATGCCGTTCAGGACCACGACAGCCGTTGGGGCATCGTGCCCGGTCACCCGTGGGCACGTCGGCACGACGTGGCCGTGGTGCTGCACCTGCACTATGCCGAGGTGGTCGACCCTTTGCTCGACCAGATCGACCAGGCGTTTCCGGACGGCCAAGTCGATCTGTATGTCACCACCACCGCCAGCGCGCACGGCGCCCGGGTGCGGCAGCGCTGGCCACAGGCCCAGGTGCGTCTGGTGGAAAACCGAGGCCGTGACATCCTGCCCTTCGTGGAAGCCTACCGCCAGATCCATTCGCTCGGTCATCTGGCCGTCTGCAAGGTGCACACGAAACACAGCGCCTATCGCCCGGATGGCGAGCGCCTGCGCCAAGGCCTGCTCGCCCCCTTACTGGGTTCCGTTGCCACGGTGCAAGCCGCGCTGACACGGTTCCGGCAGGATCCGAAGCTCGGCATGCTCGTGCCCGGCCCCTTCCTGATTCCGGCCACGCGGCGCAATGCCTCGTCGAATCTGGCCAACCTAGACCGGCTGGAGTCGCTGACGGGCGTGCCCTACGGCTACACCGACCTGGCCGCCGGCACCATGTTCTGGTTCCGCCCCGCCTGCCTGAGTCCCCTTCTAACCCTGAAGCCCCAGGATTTCGACCTGGAAAGGGGCCTCGCCGACGGCACGCTGACGCACGCGGTCGAACGCATGATGACCTCCTGGGCCCGCGCCGAGGGATACACCGTCGCCACCTGCTGAGTCATGCCGCCGCTCGCCCGGTAGCGCTCCCGGGTCAGCGGCGACACACACGGCGAGCACCGGGTGCTGCCATGCCGGACCGGCCGGTCTACAATTTCCGGTTGCGCCCGCAGGCGTTTCCGTCCACCGACCGGTCACAGAAAAACACCGTGAAGCTCATCATCCAGATCCCCTGCTACAACGAAGCCGCTACCCTGGGCATTGCATTGGCGGCCTTGCCGCGGGAGGTCCCGGGGTTCGACAAGGTGGAATGGCTGATCATCGATGACGGCAGCCAGGACGACACCGTCAAGGTGGCGCTGGAAAACGGTGTCGACCATGTGGTGCGGCACACGCGCAACCAGGGCCTGGCGCGCGGCTTCATGAACGGCCTCCAAGCCTGTCTGGAGCAGGGCGCCGATGTCATCGTCAACACCGACGCCGACAACCAGTACAACGCCGACGACATCCCGCAGCTGACGCAGCCGATCGTGGACGGCAAGGCCGACATCGTGGTCGGTGCCCGCCCGATCCAGGCGATCGAACACTTCAGCCCGATCAAGAAGTTCCTGCAGAAGCTCGGCAGTTGGGTGGTGCGCGTGGCCAGCAAGACCAACATCCCGGACGCCCCCAGCGGTTTCCGCGCCATGAGCCGGGCTGCCGCCCAGCGGCTGGTGGTGTTCAGCGACTACACCTACACGCTGGAAACCATCATCCAGGCCGGCCAGAAAAACATGGCCATCACCTCGGTGCCGATCCGTGTCAACGGCGACCTGCGGCCTTCGCGGCTGGTCAAGAGCATCAGTTCCTACGTGCGCCGCAGCATCGTCACCATCATCCGGGTGTTCGCGATCTACCGGCCCTTCCGCTTCTTCGGCTCCATCGGGCTGGCCTTCTTCACCGCCGGCTTCCTGATCGGGTTGCGCTTCGTCTACAAGTGGCTGACCAACGAACACGGTTACGAAGGGCATGTGCAGTCGCTGATCCTGGCCAGTTCGCTGCTGATCATCGGCTTTCACACCATCCTCATCGCCTTCGTGGCCGACCTGCTGGCGGCCAACCGCAAGCTGATGGAAGAGGTGCGCACCCTCACGCTGGAAAACCGCGACCGCCGCTCCTGATCATGCTGGCCGTCACGGGTGCCACGGGCTTCGTGGGTCGGGCATTGCTGGGACGGCTGGTCCGCGACGGGCGGCCCGTCCGAGCCCTGACACGCTCGGGACCCTCGGGCCCGGGCCAGGTCTGCATCGGCGACATCGGCCCCGACACCGACTGGCGCGCCGCGCTGGCGGGCGTTCGCTGCGTGGTGCACTGCGCGGCGCGCGTGCACGTGATGGCCGACCACCACCCCGACCCGCTCGCGGCCTACCGCGCTGTCAACACCGCCGGCACCGAACGGCTGGCCCGGCAGGCGGCTCAGGCCGGGGTCCGGCGCCTGGTGCTGGTGAGCACCGTCAAGGTGCTGGGCGAACGCTCCCTGCCGGGCCAGCCGCTGTCGGCCAACAGCCCCGCACAGCCTGAAGACCCCTACGGCCGGTCCAAGCACGAGGCCGAACAGGCCTTGTGGGCGGTGGCCCGCGAAACCGGCCTGGAGGCGGTGGTGGTGCGCCCGCCGCTGGTGTACGGACCGGGCGTCGGCGCCAACTTCCGGGCCTTGATGCGCTGGGTCGCGCAAGGGCGCCCGCTGCCGCTGGGCGCCATCCGCAACCAGCGCTCGCTGGTCGGGATCCACAACCTGGTCGACCTGCTGGTGCGTTGCACCGACCATCCCCAGGCGCCTGGCCGTGCCTGGCTGGTCTCCGACGGCCACGACCTCTCCACCCCCGATCTGGTCCGCGCCATGGCCGCTGCCACCGGGCGGCCGGCGCGGCTGTGGCCCGTACCGGTCCCGGCACTGCAACTGGCCGGGCGCCTCACCGGCCGTGCCGCTGCTGTGGCCCGCCTGACCGAGTCGCTGCAGGTCGACATCAGCGACACGGTGCGGCAACTGGACTGGCGTCCGCCGTATCCGGTGGACATCGAACTGGCCCGCACCGCCGAGGCCCTGGCATGAAGCGCGCATTCGACCTCGCCCTGGCGCTGCCGCTGGCGCTGCTGCTGGCCGTGCCGGTGGCGCTGATCGCCTTGGCCGTGCGCCTGACCTCACCCGGTCCGGCCATTTACTGGAGCGACCGCGTGGGCCGGCACAACCGCCTCTTCCGCATGCCCAAGTTCCGGTCGATGCGCATCGACACGCCGGCCGTGGCGACCCACCTGCTGACCGACCCGCAGCTCTACCTCACGCCCATCGGGCCATTCCTGCGCAAAAGCAGCCTGGACGAGCTGCCCCAGCTGTGGAGCATCCTGGTCGGGGACATGAGCTTCGTTGGCCCCCGCCCGGCCCTGTTCAACCAGGAAGACCTGATCGCCCTGCGCACCGCGGCCGGCGTGCACGAACTCGTGCCCGGCCTCACCGGCTGGGCCCAGATCAACGGGCGCGACGAGCTGCCCATCCCGGTCAAGGTGCGCTTCGACGCCGAATACCTGGAGCGCCGCTGCCTCGCCTTCGACCTGAAGATCCTGTGGCTCACAGCGGTGCGCGTGCTCAGCCGCGCCAACATCACCCACTGACGGACGGCCTCAGAACCATGATGCGCCGCCGCCAGCCCTTGCGCCCTGCCGAAGCCGCGCCCCCGGGCGATGGCATTTCCATCGTGATCCGGGCCCTCAACGAAGGCCAGCACCTGGGCACCTGCCTGCAGGCGATCGGGCAGCAGTTGATTCACCGCCCCGTCGAGGTGGTGCTCGTCGATTCCGGCTCCACCGACGCCACGCTCGACATTGCCCAGGCCCACGGCTGCCGGATCGAAACCCTGGCGCCGGGCGCTTTCAGCTTCGGGCGCGCGCTCAACCTCGGGGTGCGCGCCAGCCAGCACCCCATCGTCGTGTCGCTGAGCGCCCATTGCGTGCCCGCCGACGAGCGCTGGTTGTCCTGCCTGGTCGCTCCGCTGCTGGAAGGGCAGGCTGCCATGGCTTTTGGCAGCCATGTGGCCCCCGCCACCAGCCGCAGTTCGGAAATGAACTACTTCGCTTGGAAGTACCGCGGGCCCAGCGGCCTCACCCGGCGCCCGTTGATGAACAACGGCAACGCGGCCTTTCTGCAGGCGCTGTGGCGGCAACACCCGTTTGACGAAGCGCTGCCGGCCCAGGAAGACATGGCGTTCTGCCAATGGCACCAGCACCATGGCCAGCGCCTGTTCTATGTCGCCGAAGCGCAGGTGACGCACCACCACAACGACCGCAACCACGCGCTGTACCGCCGGCTGTACCGCGAACTGGCGGTCGAATTCCACCTGGGAGAACGCTCGCGCAAGGACTTCTTCCTGTTTCTGGCCGCCATGCCCGTGCATGTGGTGCAGGACCTGGCCACCTCCCGCCGCAAACGCGCCATGCTCAAGGCGCTCAAAGGCATCCTGGCATTCCGCGGTGTGCAGGCGGCCGCCTACTGGCGGGCCTGGCAATCGTTCGACCGCTTCATCCACCCCGACCGCTGACGTGACCCTGGGCCTTTTCGAGCTGTTCTACGAGCCGGGCCAACAGCCGCGGTTGCCGGTCCCCTTCCAGCCCTTCGACGCCCGTGGCGTCAACCGCGCCGAGTACCGCGAGCTGCAGGCTTTTCGCCTGTTCGCCAACAGCGACACCTGGGCGGGCCTCGGCCAGAGCGGCCTGTTTTCGCCCCGGTTTCTGGACAAGATGGGCATCGCCATCGATGACGTGCTGCGCTTCGTCGCCGCCCACGGGGAGGCAGATGTCTGCCTGTTCCACCCCTATCCGCGCGAACTCTCGCTGGCGAACCACTTCCTGGAACTGGCCGAACTCGAACACCCGGGCATCACCGACACCCTGCAGTGGGTCTGGAACCGGGTCTTTGATTCTCCCCTGCCGCGGGTGGATGCCTCGGCCGATGCCTTCCTGTGCTGCCACTGCAACTATGTGCTGGGGTCGCCGCGCTTCTGGCAAGGCTATGCACCGTTCGTCGATGCCTACATGCGGCTGCTGGATGCCCCCTCCGGCAACCCCCTGCAGCAACCGACGCCCTACACCCTCACCCGCACCGGCGATCGCACACTGCCGCTGGGGGTGTTTGCCTTCGAACGGGCCCTCAGTCACTACCTCAAACAGTGCGGCACCGGGCTGAAGGTGGTGAACTACGCCTTCAGCGGCCTTTCGTGGCAGGCCCCCGAACTCTTTGCCGGCGAAGCGGCGCTGGTGGACCGGTTGCAGGCCGGCATCCGGACTCCCGCGGGCTCCGGCGAACCCGAAGCACAACGCCGCCGCCAGGCGGTGCGGCATTATTTCGAGCACCGACGGGTGGCTTTTCAGCCCGGATGACCCCTGTGGTGGCGTCACCATACAACGCCTGACCGCGACCAAACGGTCAAAAAATAGGGCCGGGAGAGGCTGCAGGCGTAAAATCAGCCAGCTTCACGACACACCTGCCCATGCCCATCCACCGGCTCGCCCTGCCCATCCTGGGCATGCCCCGTGCGGCCAAACGCATCGTGGTCCTGGCGGTAGATGCCTCCCTGTGCATCCTGACCGTCTGGCTCGCCTACTACCTCCGTCTGGGCGAATGGATCACGCTCTCGGGTGATCCCGTCTGGCGCCCCATGTGGGCCGTCGGGGCCTCGCTGCTGCTGGCACTGCCCATCTTCATCGTCAACGGCTTTTACCGGGCCATCTTCCGGTACGCCGGCCTGACCGCGCTCATGACCGTGGTCAAAGCCATTGGCGTCTACGGTCTGGTCTACGCCACCATCTTCACCGCTTTCGGCATACCGGGTGTACCCCGGACCATCGGCCTGATCCAGCCCGTGCTGCTGCTGGTGCTGGTGGGCGCCTCGCGCATGCTGGCGCGCTTCTGGCTCGGCGGCATCTACCGCGACCAGTTGCGCACGGCCGCACTGCCCAAGGTGCTGATCTACGGCGCGGGCAATGCCGGCCGCCAGCTCGCAGCGGCCATGGCCAACAGCCACGAAATGCGCGTCATCGGTTTTCTCGACGATGACGACCGCCTGCACGGCCACGTGCTCAATGGCCTGGCGATCTACAGCCCCGCCGACCTGCCCAGCCTGGTCAACACCCTGAAAGTCAGCACCGTGCTGCTGGCCATTCCGTCGGCCAGCCGCCACCGCCGCAACGAACTGATCACGCGCATGCTGCAGGCCCATGTGCAGGTGCGCACGCTGCCCAGCGTGAGCGAGCTGGCGCAGGGACACGTGGGCACGTCCGACCTGCGCGAGCTCGATATCGACGACCTGCTCGGCCGCGAGCCGGTGCCGCCCAACCACATCCTGCTGGGCAAGAACATCGCCGGCAAGGTGGTGATGGTGACGGGTGCCGGCGGTTCGATCGGCAGCGAACTGTGCCGCCAGATCCTGGCCATCGAACCGGCGGTGCTGCTGCTGATCGAGCAGAGCGAATTCGCCCTGTACGAGATCCACCAGGAGCTGGAAAAACGGATCACGGCGGCCAGCAGCCCGGCCCGTCTGGTGCCTTTGCTGGCCTCGGTGCGCGACGAAGAGCGGCTGCGCGAGATCATGGCCGCCTGGCAGCCCCAGACCGTCTACCACGCCGCGGCCTACAAGCACGTGCCCCTGGTCGAGCACAACCCCATCGAAGGCATCCGCAACAACAGCCTGGGCACCCTGGTGGCGGCCCAGGTCGCGGCGCAGGCCGGCGTGAGCGATTTTGTGCTGGTGAGCACCGACAAGGCTGTGCGCCCCACCAATGTCATGGGCGCCAGCAAGCGCCTGGCCGAGATGGTGCTGCAAGCCCTGACCGAGACCCACCCCCGGACCCGGTTTTCCATGGTGCGGTTCGGCAACGTGCTGGGTTCGTCCGGCTCGGTGGTGCCCAAATTCCGGCAGCAGCTCCGAGATGGCGGCCCGATCACGCTGACCCACGAGGGCATGACCCGGTATTTCATGACGATTCCCGAGGCCGCCCAGCTCGTGATTCAGGCCGGCGCCATGGCGCGGGGTGGCGACGTGTTCGTGCTGGACATGGGTGAGCCCGTGCGCATCATGGATCTGGCCCGCCGGATGATCGAGCTGTCGGGCCTGACCGTGCGTGACGCGCAGAACCCCGAAGGCGACATCGCCATCCAGGTCACGGGCACCCGTCCCGGCGAGAAGCTGTACGAAGAACTGCTGATCGGCGACAACCCGCAACCGACCTCCCACCCGCGCATCATGAAGGCGCACGAGGAGTTTCTCGCCTGGGAGGTGCTGCAGCCGCGCCTGCTGGCGCTGCAGGAAGCCCTGGACCAAGGGCAGGTGCAACTGGCGCGCGATCAGTTGGCAGGTCTGGTGACCGGTTACACCCCCGACCGCGAACTGGTGGACTGGGTGCTGCTGGCCTCGCGCCGGCAAGCGACAGCCGGACACTGACGGCACACGGTCAGGCCCGCCTCAAACGCTCCCGGCACATCGCCATCGTGGGGCGCTCAGCGGGGTCTGTCTGCAGGCAAGCATCGGCCAGTTGCTGCAAAGACGCGCTGGTGGCGCTGTCCAACACGCCCGATGCCAGTTCCTCCACCAGGCAACCAAACGCACGCACCTCAAGGGCCATCATCTTCCCGGCCAAGTCGGGGCAATGCATGGGCAGGCGCGTGGCCGCCCCCAAATCGCAGAGGATGGCCTGGCCGGTGGCGGAGTCCCAGCGGATATTGTGGGCGTACAAATCACCGTGCATCACCCCGTGTGCATGCAGGTGCGCGACCGCAGAAGCCACGTCGCCAGCGAGGCGCCAGGCTTGTGCAGCCCCGATCCGCCACGGCACGGGGTAGACATCGCGCGTGCAGCGCTCAAGGCTGGGTGGCGCGGCCAGGTCTTGCCATGCGGCCGGCAGCAACGGCATCAGCACCCCCTTCCGGTGTTCCGGATGCCCCTGAAGCTGCGCCACGGGCGTCATCACGGCAGGATGGGCAGCCACACCAGCCCCCACCAACAGCTCATCGTCCGGCAAGCCATCGCTACCCATGGTGCCCTTGAACAGTTTCAGCGCCAGATGGGGCCGACAGCCGGCACGGACTTCGAACACCTCGCCAGAAGCCCCTTCGCCCAACCGATCGCGCACAGCGAGTTCGGACCAATCCACCTTCGGCAAGGCATCGCTGGCGGAGCCGGCCTCGCTACACGGATTGCCGGCCAGCGCGAGCCAGGCCAGACGGGGCAATTGCCCCAATTCGGTGGGCCAGCGACCCAACTGGTTGGCGGCCAGACGCAGCAGCTCCAGCGCCGACGCTGCGGCCAACGTCTCGGGCAAACCACACAGGCGGTTGCCCGTGAGCATGAGCTTCTGCAGATTCGGCATCAGCCCCAGGCGCTCGGGCAACCGTTCGAGCAGGTTGTCGGTCAGCACCAGGGAACGCAGCGAAGCGGGCAAGCTGGCCGCCGGCACCAGGCCAATCCGGTTGGCCCGGAATCCCACGGTTTCCAGGGAGGGGCAATCGCCCAGGGATTCCGGCACAACCGTGAACCGGTTGTTCGAGGCGAAGAGCACGCGCAGGCGCTTCAGCCGTCCCATGTCGGGCGGCAAGGCGTCCAGGTGATTGCCCGTGAGGTTGAGCACCTCCAGGCTGTCGGCCAGATCAAACACTTCGGCCGGCACCTGCGTCAAGCCGCAGGCCAGATCGAGACGGCGGGTCCCGGCCAGGGCACCACTGCGCAGTTGTTCGAGGGTGTGCATCAGGTCAGCCGGCAGGCGCTCTCAAGGACAGCACAGACCGACAGCCTGAGCAGCGGTGTCAACCCGAGGCTCAAGCGCCATGGGCCGTTGGCAGCCGATCGCCTTGTAGGTTCTGCGAGGAGCCTGGCGCAGCCGAACACCCCGGACTCATGGGCTGTGCGCCTTCGGCACTCGCTTCGGCGGCGCGCGGCTGCGCCGCGTGCAGAACCATCGCCGAATCGGGCGGCGCGGCCAAATCGAAGACCGCGACAAAACCACAATCCAGGGCGGCCAGCGGGTGGCAGGCCTGCACGTCAGGCCGCTCCACGCGCTGCAGCATGTGCGCTTCGACCACGAGGGAGCCGCTGCGCAACCACAGCCGCTCGGCCGGCTGGCAGCGATCCAGCAGCACCCAGCCTTCTGCCTGATAACGGCCATCCCGCACACGAACCTGGTCGACATGCCCGGTCATGCGGTTCGGAACCTCCGTTGCGCCCATGGCCAATGGAGACGTGTGCCCCCCACAAGCCGGAATGCCCCGCACCGACCACGGCCGCTCCAGAGACAGCGCGGCCACGTCCAGGCTGGCGACAAAACCACAGCCCAGGTCGCCATCCGGGTAATGGTCGAGCACATCGGGGCGCGCCACGGCGTTCACCAGCGGGACCGTCAACGCCGTCACCCCATCACTCACCAGCAGGGCCGACACCGCCTGCTGATTCCAGGCCAGCGCCCACCCGCGCAGCATGACCACATCCCGCTCAATCCAGAGATCATCCACCTGACCGACCGCCGGCCATGTCACGGACGTGGGTACCGAGCCCGATGGCAAGAGACGAAGCACGCCGGCCAGACCCGACAAGACCTCTGTGCACGTCGCCAGTTCGTGGTCAAGCTGCCGACAGAAGCTCACGTGGAGGTAATCCCTCATCACGCCAGTCCCCAGGGCCCCCGGTTTTTGCGCGGCCGAGCGGACCCCAGGGTCCTTCAAATGCAGCAAGGCCTGGCTCTTCATGAGTTCCAGCAGTTCGTGCACAGCATCAACGGCCTCGGGCGACGGCGGCCGACGGAGGAATCGCGACAGCATGCCCTCATAACCCACCAGGCAGCCCAGGTAGTTGGACAACGTCGAGCGGGAGGTCATGATCGAGCCCGGCCGGACACGGCGGCGGAACCATTTGTGCGGCAGCTCGCGCACCCGCTGCGCCGCCAGGCACACTTCGAAGGTGAACAGATTGTCTTCGTGCAAGCCTGCTTCCGGATACCTGATCGCGGCCGTTTCCAGCAATTCACGCCGAACCAGATAGATGCAAGGGGAACACCGGTACTGGCCTTGCGCGACCTTGCGCGCCAGAAACCCCTCGCCTGTCATCGTCTCCGTCGGACCATGCTCGCCGTCGAAATAGGTGAACATCTGCGGCCGTTGCGCCCGCATTTCGGCATCACCGAACGACGAAGCCCCGAACCACAAGGCGTCCAACTGGTGCTCATCTGCTTCGGCCACGGCCTGCGCCAACGCCTCGGGAGCGAGCAGATCGTCGCTGTCAAAGCAGTAGACATACCGGCCACGGGCCACCGACAGGCCGGCATTGCGCGCGGCACCGGGTCCGCCATTGGCCTGCCGGATGACACGGATCCGGGGGTCTTCCGCCTGAAAGCGCGCCAGGATGTCGGGACAGGCATCGGTCGACCCATCATCGACGCACAGCAGCTCAATGTCCTGCAGGGACTGCCCGCGTATCGACTCCAGCGCAGCCGGCAGGTACGGCGCAGCATTGAACACCGGCATGATGACGGACACGAGGGGCACAGAGACTCCGAAGACAAGAGATGGGACCGCCCGGCAGCGTTGGGGGCGAACAGCGATATTGTCGCTTTTCTCGCCCCTCGAGCAGCCCTCAAGAGGCCAGGGGTTGCGCACCCGCCAGCCGGAAAGGCCCGTCCGGTTCTGCGATGATCGGGCCTCTATCCGCTTCCATTGCGCTGCGCCATGAACACCCGTTTGTTTGCCCTGTCCCTTTCTCTGGCAATGGCCTTGGGACTGTCCGCCTGCTCGCGCGAAGAGTCCGGCAGTGCTGCCACCGCCCCAACCATCGCCACCCCGCAAGCCTACGAGGCCGTGGCAGCGCAAGGCAAAGGCTTTTCGGTCGGCGCCCTGATGAGCGCCCAGACCGTGTACGTGCTGTTCGACCCACAATGTCCGCACTGCGCCCACCTGTGGCAGGCCGCCCAGCCGCTGCTGGGCCAGACGCGCTTTGTCTGGATTCCGGTGGCCATTCTGGGACCCAAGAGTCTCCCCCAAGGTGCCGCGCTGCTGCAGGCTGCGGATCCGCAGGCCACCATGACGGCGCACGAACAGTCGGTGCTGGGCGGCAGCGGTGGCATCGCGGCATCGGCCAGCATCCCGGCCGAGGTGGAACAGGCCATCCGCGCCAACACCACCCTGCTCGGCCAGTTGGGAGCCGATGCGGTGCCGTTCATCGTGGCCCGCCACCGCCAGAGCGGACAGGTCGTGACCCAGGCCGGCGCCATGGCCACCGATGCGTTGGCCCGGTTGATTGGCGCGACGCCCTGACCGGGGCGCCTGCCGCCGTCAGAGCGGGACCGCGTCCCGCCAGTGTTTGAGCACCGTCCGCAGGGCGTCAGCATCCACCGGCTTGTGCAGGACCCCGAGCGAACGGATGCCATGGGCCCGCAGCAGGTGTTCCGCCGCCACAGGCAGGCGTGAGCGGGCACTGCACAGCAGCACGACCGCGCCTTCAAAGCGCCGTTCACCCAGGCAGCGGATCACCTCCAGCCCGTCCATCTGCGGCATCAGCAGATCGAGCAGCAGCAACACCCGGCGGGTATCGGTCGGTGGCAGGTGCGCCAGCAGGTCGCTACCGCGCAGGAAAGTCTGCGGCAGCGGCCCTCCCACAGCCTGAAACGCCGCCAGCAGGCCCGTCAGCACGGACGGTTCGTCGTCCACACACAGGACCGATTCGGCGCTCGCAGGCCCCAGCAAGGGTTCGACCCGCTCGCGCAGGCGGGCCACCGCACCCGATACCTGCCCGGCCAGTTCGGCCGCCACGTCGGAGCGTCCCTCGCGCACCGCCGCCTCCAGTTGTTCGAACAGATCGCCCAGTGCCATGGCCCCGGTGGCTCGCGCCGACGACTTGACCCGGTGCGCCGTGGCACCCACCGCTTTCCAGTCCTGCGTTTCAACACCGCGCTCCACCTCGGCGAGCGCCCGGTCCGCGTTCGCCATGAACTGTTGCCGCAGCTCCTGCAGCACCTGGGGGTCGTCCCCCACCAGGCGGGGCAGAACGGCGGGGTCATACACCTTGTCCGGCCGCTCGACGACAGCCTCGGCAGTGGGCATTGCTCGTCCCTGCCCACCCATGTCGCGGGCAAAAACCCCGGCCATCACCTGCTGCAGGCGCTCCATGGCCACCGGTTTGGTGAGGTAGGCGTTCATGCCGGCTTCCAGACAGCGCTCACCTTCGCTGCCCAGCGCGTTGGCCGTCAGCGCGACGATGGGCAGTGGCTCGCGGACGGAACGCGCCGCCGCCTCTTCGGCCCGGATTGTGCGGGCCAGTGTCAGGCCGTCCAGCCCCGGCATGTACAGGTCGGTCAGCAACAAGGCATAGCGCGCGGGCTCGCGGCGCCAACAGGCCAGGGCCTGCTGCCCGTCGGAGACCACTTCGCTGCGCAGCCCCATGCGGTCCAGCTGGTGGCGCACCACCTTCTGGTTGATGTCGTTGTCTTCCGCCACCAGCACACAGCGATCGCCCACCAGCGCCTGCAGATCGAGCAGGCTGGCGTCGAGCAGGTTCTTGCCGCCCTGACCCGCATCGCTGTCACCGACGCCGGCGGCCGGTTGCCGGCCACTGGCCATGGCGACAGCCTGCACGAGATCGTCCCGGTGCAGGCCATCGATGGACAGTGCCACCCGATCGTCGGCGAGCCGCCGGGGCAGATCGCGCGGCTGCCACCGGAGCAGCACCGTTGCCATCCCCGGACCGGGTTTCTGCCACAGGCCCATGGACTCCGGAACGATCAGCACTTGCGAGGGTGCCGGCGCAACCGGCCAGGTGGCGGTATCCGGCGCCATCAGGTGCACCTGCGCGCCGGCCGCGTGCAGGTAGGCGGACCAGTCGGCCAGCACCTCCGTGTCGTCGTACAGCAGGTGGCACTGCACACCCGTCAGATCGGCCAAAGGTGGTTCGGATTCAGTCACCAAGGGCTTGAGCGGCAGATCGACGATGAAGCTGGACCCACGGCCAGCCTCGCTCTGCACCACGATGCTGCCTCCCATCGCCCCCACCAGCCGCTGGCAGATGGCCAGCCCCAGCCCGGTGCCGCCGTACTGGCGCGTGGTGGAAGCCTCGCCTTGCACGAACGGGCGAAAGATCCGCTGCCGCACTTCGCCCGACATGCCGATGCCGTTGTCGCGCACCAGCAGCCGCAGGCCACCGCCCGGCGCCGGCTGCGCCCGCAGCGACACCCGACCCGGCCGCTCCAGGCCCGACGAGAACTTGATCGCATTGCCAACCAGATTCAGCACGATCTGGCGCACTCGCGAGGCATCGCCCATCCAGCGGGGATCCAGCCCAGGGTCGACAAAGGCGTGCAGCCGCACCCCCCGGGCTGACGCCACAGGCTGGAGCGCGTCGCAGGTTTTTTCGAGCACGCGGCGCAGCTCGAAGGGCGCCGGGGCCAGCTCCAGCCGGCCGGCTTCGATCTTGGAGAAATCGAGGATGTCGTCGATCAGCGTGAGCAGCGCCTGCGCCGACTCGCGGATCGTGTCCACCAGATCCTGCTGGTGGGCGTCCAGCGTCGACAGCTGGAGCACGTCGGCAATGCCGATCACCCCGTTCATCGGGGTGCGGATTTCGTGGCTCATGGTGGCCAGGAACGCGCTCTTGGCATGGCTGGCGGTTTCGGCCATCTGCTTGGCGCGCTCCAGCTCCTGGGTCCTTTGCGCCACCAGCTCGTCCAGGTGCTCGCGGTAGCGGCGCAGGTCCTCGCCCATGCGGCGCTTTTCGGTGACGTCTTCCTTGACCGCCAGAAAGTGCGTGATCCGCCCGGCCGTGTCCCGCACCGGGGTGATCACCGCAAACTCGATGTAGTGCGAGCCGTCCTTGCGCCGGTTGTTGAAGAAACCCCGCCAGGGCTTGCCCGCCATCAGGTTCAGCCAGAGGTCGCGGTAGCGCGAGGTGGGCGTCAGCCCCGACTGCAGCAGCCGCGAATTGCGGCCGATCAGTTCGTCCCGGGCATACCCGGAGGTCTCCACCATGGCCTGGTTGACGTACTCGATGTTGGCCGCAAGATCGGTGATGACGATGGCCTCCGATGCCTGCTCGGCGGCCTGGGACAGCCGGCGCAGCCAGTTGCTTTCGTCTCGCCGGTGGCTGGTGTCGGTCAGCACCACCACCTCCACCCCGTCGGCGAGGCGCTGGCGGCGCTCCTCGATGGCCCTGAGCCGCCCGGCCGGGTGCCAGTAATCCCACTCCACCACGCGCCCGTCCCCCAACGGCCGACGCAGCCCCCCAGGCATCGAAGCATCACCGGCCCTCAGGGCCGCCAGCTCACGCCCCTGGAGCTGCACGCGTGTCAGCCCGAGCAGGTGCTCGGCCTGGAAATTGGCGTCGGTGATCGCCCCCTCGGCGTCCAGTTGCAACACCGCCAGCGGCAGTGCCCGGAGCACCGAATGGGCCGACACCGCCTCCGATGTCAGCGCCTCGGTCAGGTCCAGAATCACGCCCTGCAGGGTGCCACCCCGCTCCTCTCCGGCGGGCACCGGCCCGCCGCTGTCGCGCACCAGGCGCCAATGCCCGTCGCCGGCCCGCAGGCGGTAGCACAGATCGAACGGCTCGCCGGCCCGCCGGCAGCGCGCCAATTCGTCCAGCACGCGACCGCGGTCCTCGGGATGCAAGGCATCGGCCCAGGCCTCGGGCTGGGCCAGCCATTGCTCGGGCTCATAGCCCAGCCGCCGCAAACGGGAACTGACGTACAGCATCGACCGCGTGGGATCGAGCGCAGCCCGGTAGACGATGCCGGGCATCTGGTCCAGCAAGGCCCGGTGCTCGCGCTCGCGGTGGCACAGCTGCAGCCACTCCCGCTGCCGAAGGAACCACTGCGCCACCCCGTCGGCCAGGTCGGTCAACAGGCGGACTTTCGACGGATCGGGGGATCGCGGTTGCGGGGCACCCAGGCACAGCGTGCCGACCACATGGCCGTCGACACGGATCGTCGCACCGGCAAAAAACCGCAACGACCAACCCGCAATCCATGGCACCTGTTCCCCCAGCACGGGATCGAGGGCCACATCCCGCACCACCAGCACGCCCCCCTGGCGGGCGGTCTGTACGTGAAACCGCAGGTCCACCGGCAACACGCCCGCTTCGACCCCGTGCACCGCCACCGCCCAGTGCCGGTCGGGGCCCTCGACGAACACGGCCGCCACGGGGCAGTCCCAGGCATGAGCAGCCAGCCGAACCAGGCCTTCGAGCGTGGCATCGGCATGAGGCTCCAGAGGCGCCAGCGACCGCAGGGTGTTCAGGCGATCGTGTGCTTCGGCAGCAGACGGAAGGTCAGACATGAAATGAAAGCGGCCAGCCTGCACAGGTTCCGCCCATGCCGACGCCCCAACGATAAGAATGGTGGCCGGCGCCTGAACGCCGCCCGAATAGTTTCAATCCGTAACAACTGCAAGGATGCCACACCTGCGCCCCCTGTGCGCAACACCGGCGAGCGCACCGGCAAGGATCGGGCAAAAACAGCGTTCGGAGGCGGACCGCGGTGCGCCGTGCAGGCGGATCAGGCCGTCATCAAAGCCAGTGATTCGTCCAGCAACCGATGCAGGGTCTGCACACGCTCAGGCCCGAGCGTGCTGTTGACACTTTCCTGTGCCGCGCGCCAACGGCGCTGGGCCTCCGCCCGCTTGGCCGCACCCGCGGGCGTGGCCCCGATCAGATGGCTGCGGGCATCGGTGCCCTGCCCTGTCTGCAACCAGCCGGCGGCCAGCAAAGGCTGAAGATTGCGCGACAGCGTGGACGGACTCATGCGCATGAGCTCGGCCAGCTCGACCGCCTTGAGCGGCCCGCTTTTGACCACGCAGGACAGCAGGGCGTACTGCGTGGCCTTCAGGCCTGCCCCGGACAGCGCCGCGTCGTAGCGCTGCGTCACCACCCGCATGAGCTGGCGCAGTTTCAGATTGGTGCAGCCGGTTGGCCGGGCCCCGGGTGCCAGCGTATCCGACCCTGACACGGTGGAGACAGTGTTCATCGGATTGATTGTATCTACAATGAATGCATATGCAACTTATTGATCACACATGACCACCGCCCTGCTCGACACCTGGCTGCACGAAGAAACCGAGGCCAACCGCCTTCTGGCCGCCGGCCCCGGACCGGGTGTGGCCACGCCGGCCCAGGTGGCCGGGCGCAATGGCCTCGAACTCATGCAGGCCATGCTCCGTGGCGAACTGCCTTACGCCAGCATCGCGCGCACGCTGGACTTCATGCTGATCAGCGTCGCCGAAGGGACTGCCGTGTTTCAGGGCATACCCGGCCCCCACCTCCTCAACCCCATGGGCACCATCCACGGCGGCTGGTTTGCCACCCTGCTCGACTCGGCCCTGGGATGCGCCGTGCACACCCGCATGCTCGCCGGCCGGGGCTACACCACCGCCGAGCTGAGCGTGAACATCGTGCGCGCGCTCACCCCCCAGGTCCCGCGCGTGCGCGCCATCGGCAAGGTCCTGCACTGCGGCCGCCAACTGGCCACCGCCGACGCCCAGCTCGTGGGACCCGACGGCACGCTCTATGCGCATGCCACAACGACCTGCCTGGTCTTTGATCTGCCCAGCCGCCCCGCCAGCGCCACCGCCCCATAATCGCGCCTTTTCCTTCCCGACAAGGACACCACGATGCGATTTCTGCACACCATGCTGCGCGTGGGCAACCTCCAGCGCTCGATCGACTTCTACACCCAGGTGCTGGGCATGCAACTGCTGCGCACCTCGGAAAACCCCGAATACCAATACTCGCTGGCATTCCTCGGTTTTGAGGGTGGCAACCCGGGCCAGGCCGAGATCGAGTTGACCTACAACTGGGGCACCGAGAGCTATGACATGGGCACGGCCTACGGCCACATCGCCCTGGGCGTGCCCGATGCCTATGCAGCCTGTGAAAAGATCAAGGCGGCCGGTGGCAACGTCACCCGCGAAGCCGGCCCGGTCAAGGGCGGCACCACTGTGATCGCCTTCGTCACCGATCCCGACGGCTACAAGATCGAATTAATACAAACAAAATCAACAACTTACGACAACAGACGCCAGTCGGACGCCAAAAGCACCGATCCATTGCACAGCGCGTAGTAGATATGCAACAGAAGCCCGCACAAGTGGGCTCCCTTGTTTGTCCGGTAGTGGTAGGCTATGAAGCTGTGCGGGCACATCCAGCCATAGCCATTGGACCGCTAGCGACAGCAGTCAGGGCTACCAACTTCCGCTCCCGATAGCGAAGTGCCGCCCGACTTGTGGTGCCGGCCGTCAGTTCAAGGACGGCTGCGCGAGATGAACGACTTCAGATGCCGCAACTAGTCCTTCGTGCTTCGAGCTCGCGTCAGGCCGCCAGTCGACCGCAGCCAGCCGCTTAGAAAGACTTGCCGCCGAGTGGCCATGAACGGCTGCTCTCGCGCGACGGGAACTGGCGCTCTGCGCCCATAGGCGGCGTCCTCGCCGCTAAATCGAACGCCCCGAAGCGGATGTTTGACTGTTTGACTTGACTCAGCCCTTTTGAAATTGCAGTCTCATCCAAACTCGTGTTCGAAGGGGGCCTCTGAAGGCAGCATGCAGTGCGCCGCTTCGCACGAGGCATTTTTCGTCTGTAACTAGACCACCGATGCGGTCAGTGGCAAAGCACGCAGTTCGCCACCCAGAAACGCCCGCCGTCCAGACGCAATCTCCTTCCTCAGCAAGCGATCAGAGGCGCAGCAGCCGCTTGGCGTTTCGTCCATTTGCTCATGCCCGTTTAGTTTTGGTGGGCCGAACAGTCGCTACCATGCACGTAAGCATCAGTAACGGGGGATGTAATGCTTTATCTGTTGGACACCGGCCGGATGGCCTACAAATTCGGCAAATGGCGTGGCGCGCTCTATCTGGTAGCGACTGCCGTGCCGTTTGCTATTGCGAATTTCATCACCAAGGTTTTCAGCATTCTGCCGGGCCAACCTCAGCCACCGGTGGCCTTCCAGTGGATCGAGATAGGTTTCTACGCCGTCGCGCTCCTTCTCTGGGGTTACGGCTGCTACCGGCTCTACCGGGACCACGCCCACCACGACTATTACCTCGAAGCGGACCACTACCAGCGTGAGGGCTGGTAAGCGCGGCGTGGGGCATGGTCCTCCACAGCCAAAAGTGGGGCCAGACCTGCCTTCGAGGAAATCGCTTTGGCCCCAGCGCTGGAAGCCGACGAGGAACGAAGGCGGTGCCGCTCATGACCTTGCACAAGAGCAAGGGGCTGGAGCGCCGCACCGTGAACTTCGTCGACCTAGGCGACTCGGCCTGGCGGAGCTACGCCCAGAACACCGCCGAGGCGACCGCCGGTTTCTTCGTGGCGTTCGCGTGCCAAACAGCGGGGGGCTTCACCAATTCGCCAGAGTGCGGCGGACGCAGCATCGCACTGCTGTACCCGCTGCTGGCGTTCGCCGGCGTGCAAACCCATTCGGTCACCTAGCTACCAAAAGGAGGCCCCCCGGCTCTGCCGGGGAGGCAGTAGAAGTTTGACTTTTCAGGAGGTTGTCCACCGTAGAGACTTTCAATCGTGAGCCGCCAAGCAAACGAAAGGAAGAAACACGATGGACAAGTATGAAAGTTTGAGTCACACGGCCTGGGATTGCAAATATCACGTGGTCTTCATCCCCAAGTGTCGAAGGCGAACGCTGTACAAGCAGCTACGCGAACACCTGGGTGAGGTATTCAGAAAGTTGGCCGCGCAAAAGGAATGCAGGGTTGAAGAGGGGCATCTGATGCCCGATCACGTGCACATGATGCTGTCGATCCCACCGAAGTACTCGGTGTCGCAGGTGGTGGGCTTTATCAAAGGCAAGAGCGCAATCCACCTTGCGCGGGTGTACGGAGAGCGAAAGCGCAACTTCGTGGGTCAGCACTTCTGGGCGCGAGGGTACTTCGTCTCGACGGTGGGACGCGACGAAGCGGTGATACGGGAGTACATCCGAAACCAGGAGAAGGAAGACGAGAGGTTGGACCAACTCGGTCTATGGAGGTGAGTAGCCACCGATAGGTGGCCCCAAGAATGAGGGGCCGCGTTAGCGACCCCTTACAGCCGCTTTGAGCGGCTCACATCCCGAATGCCCCCGGCTTTGCCGGGGGATGGTTACCTGCCGTCTTGACGGTCACAGCGTCCAGCCCGCCCGTTGTCCACGGGCGCTTCAGCTTCTCCCGCGCCACGGCGATCAGCTTCGCATAGTCCGCGTTATCTTCACCAATCTCCGCGCCGGCCAGCAGCAGCGTGACGTAGATGCGTGTCTCGGTTTCCCCCAGCGCAGGAATGCGGAACGGAACCTGAATCAGCTTTTCGAGGTAGTTGCGAGCGTAGTCTCTCGGTCCGGTGCTGTCCGGCAGGTCGGGAAAGTGCTTCCGCACCGCATATTCGATCATCGCCTCGTCGGCCGCGACCACAAACGCCGTCCGCGCAGTGAACACGAACAGCCGGATCGCTTCGAGCGTTTCGATCGCGGTGTCGGGCAGGCAGCGGTCGAGATCATCGATCAAGACGACCAGCTGCTTGATACCAGCGTCCTTCAAGAGCTGGTCGAAGGCCTTGCGGAACGCTTCGACCTCTTCGGGAACGTTCTTTGTTTCGCCTCCTTTCAGGATGCCCTTGACCTCCTCGATGGTCGTCTCGAGGTTCTCCTTCGTTGCAAGCTTGCCAGGGTCAGCCAGCAGGCCTTGAAGCGAGCCGACGATCGCGCCTACCTGCTCGGGCGTGGGAATGCCAGTGAAGGCAGTGACCGCCAAGCCACCTGCTCGCTTGGCGACCTTCAGCCAGTCGATCCGGCGAAAGACATCCTTGACCGCAACAGCAGCCTTGGTCAACGCCGGACGCTTCTCGACCAGGCCCGTGACGATCCCTTCGATCAAGGCGATCTTCGCGTCCTCGAAGCCCTGGAAGCGCCACCCGTTGAACTTGAGGCACAGGACATCGTTCTTATCGGCGAAGCCTGCCTCGATCATTTCGAGGACGCTGGACTTGCCGGCACCCCAATCACCATGCACTCCGATCGTCATCGGATGATCAGGTTTTGCGCGGAGCAACCCAATGATCGTGGCGGCAATGGCCTCGTTGTTGAGCAGATCGACCTTGGTTTCGTTGTCAGTGAGGATCATTTGTCCACCCCGGTACGTCTCTCCTCCAAGGGCGGTAGCGGTGCCAGCAAGGAAACCTGTTCCCCTTTGCCGACGCCTGCCATTCGCTGCTCGTCGCTTTGATCGGAGACGGCCTCATGCGTTGCCGCCAACAAGCCAATGATGGCGCGGGAAAACCCAATGTCGAGCGAGTTGCTCTTCACGAACAGAGCGAGGATGTCGGAAGCCATCTTCGCCGAAAGATTGGAATCACTGCCGCTCAGATGTCGCGGCAGCGTCGCCGAGCCGGCAGCGAAGTAATGCAATGCCAAATCGGTAATTCGAACAGCGTCGTTCAGGGCGTAGCGTCTGATCAATAGTCGATTAACCTCTTCGAGAAGGCGTGGAAACTCCTTGTGATCGATGGCCTGTTCAGCGTCTGCCTCACCTGTCAATCGGTGGATTGCGTCTGCAAAACGCACTTTCTGAGCGAGCGACTCCGCGCCTCCATGTAGCTCCTCACGCAGCCGCGCCTCAACTTTGAGCACGTCCACGACATTCAACTCACTTATCAACAGGCCAAGACTGATCGCTAGCGCACGCGTGGCAAGAAGAACGAGGCCGACGTGAGCCCGGTCGTCCAATCGCAGCTTTCGATGCAGATGATTCTGTTGGCCAAGGTTCAGCAAGGTCAGAACCCTGTGTGCGGGCTTTAGTGTCCAGAGTCCGGTACGGAGAAACTGAGTCAAGGCGCGGTACTCGCTGCCCTTCGGGAAGGTCAGCAGCGCTTCAATGCTCTCGTAACCAGTGCCGTCGAAATACGGCCCCTTCAGCCGATTCAGTCCCAGCCGTGCATCAAGTTCGTGCAACTCGTCTTCATCAATGCAATTGACCTTGAGTTCGTGCGCCAACCAGCGAGCGCTATCCGGGATTTTCTTCTTGAAGAGATATAGCTCCTCAAGATGCAGAACATCCTGAAGTCCTCTGACCCACAGGACCCGATCAACTGCACGACCACTAGCAGTCTTGCAATCGATCAGCAACCGAGACACGCTGCCGCTCGCGCTGAAGCGAAATCCAAACACATCCGCGTCGGTCAGGTCCGTTCCAGCTCTGGAGCTCGTATCTGGAGGCAGGGTCACGGGGACGTTGAGCAGTGGCACGTAGCCGAGGGCCCAGGCCATACGCTTGCCGAGCAACTTGTAGGAATGATCTTGATCACTTGATGACACGATGAATTCCTCGCAAGTCGTCGAGCAACGCCCGCCCGAGGCGAGCCGCAGTGCGTGTGTTTGGGTCCAATTTGCGTGTCGCGATGAGATCGCGCGCACGCCTTCTGTTTGCTTCCGGCAGAAGCAATCCGCCAGGCTCGGATCGTGTGAAATAACCCTTGACTTCGGCCGGCAAGAGCAGCGACGACGCGACATCCTCGCTTTGGCCAGAGCACATAGCAATCGCCATATCTACCGCGGCCAAGTTGTCCTCGGTGTCATAGAGGCGGAAGCGGAATCGACCATTCTCTGGCTCAATCCACCCTACCCCCATGTTTGCCGCTGCCGCGTACTGCGACTGGATATTGGAATGCGGCGTGCGCCCAATCATCTTCCTGTCCCGCAGCCCCCTCAAGATGGCGCTTGGATCGGAAATTTTGGTGATGGAGGAATAGCCTTCCCCATATCGGACGCACGCCAGAATGATGCGAGCCTTCTCCAAGATGGCCCGAGGGTGCGTCGTCTTGAACGGCGCAAAGGCAAACGACTGCGCACCACCCGATGACACGATTGCGGGTGCGCGCAGGATGTTCTCATTGACCAGTTCAAGAACCAACGGGTTGCTCTGTTCCAGCGCACTGATGGGTGCACCTGGGTGTGACTTCGCCGCTCGAAAGACTGCTTCGATCTCGCTGTGGGTGCCTGGATTCTTCGCGATGAAGTTCAACAGCGTCTCTGGATTCTCCTCAGTGAAGAGCGGCGCATAGAGAATCGGAACGCGGTCCTTTGGTGAGTCGTATTGCCGGAGATAGCCACCAAGGTCGCCGATGTCCACGACTGTCTGAATGTCGGCCGACTTCAAACCCAGCTCGGACGCTAAGGTCTCCAGCGGCACCGGCGCGACGGTGAGCCTATCGATGATGGCCATGGTCGCTTGTTCGAGCTCTCCGGGCTTGCGCAGAGACCACTGCTCGCCGAGCGCACCGTAGACCTCTTGGAAGTACGGAATGGTCTCTTCAATGCGCGTCGGCGCATATACGTTCGGAACAACGCGTATCCAGCCGATCTGCTCCAACGTGCCCAGCACGGTGGGCAGCGAATCCGACGAGATACCGAGATTACTGCAGAAGCCGTGGAATCCCACGATGTTCTCGATAGTGTCCAACCCACGGATGTGAACGGCGAGTTGCGCAGCCATGCCAATCTGCCGAGTGATCGGTATGGTGGCCGACACGCGCAAATCCGACACATCGCGCAGACCAGCCTGCACGTCCTGCGCCCGTCGGCCGATAGCTTCACGATCCATAAAAGTTCCCCCTTTTTGAATTTTCCGCCCCGTAGAGTAACTACGACTTCTTCTCGGCGCCCGAAATCGGATGAACGTAGATCAGTCCCTTCGTCTGGGCCGCCTTCACTTTGCGGTCGATCATGTCTCGCAGCGTGAGATGCCCCTCCAGCACCAAGATCAGGTCTTCGCCGTCGATGAAGAGCGTCTGGATCTCTTTGCCCAAAACAAGGCTGCGAACCACTTCGGGACTGAAACCATTTACCGAGATGAAGAGACCACGGCCATAGAGCTTCCCCGCCACCTTGCCCGCGAATTGGTATACAGGCTCATTGCTGGCAGCCCGTTCTTGCCACTTCGCTTCGATGAGGTAGTGCTCGCCTTCAAACTTCACAGCACCATCGACTTGCTCGCCGTTCACGCGAAAGGCCTCCGTGGTCTCCAGACGCGAGAGCCTCGACAACTCGGCCAGGATGCGTTCGAGCGCGTAGCCGCGCTGCTGTCGCGAAGTTTTGTTGGCGAGCAGGTCAAGATACTCAGCGCGCAGTTGTTCCAGCGACGCTTTCGGCTGTTGTCGCGCCACTTCGTCGGCAGCCCTTCGCTCGCGATCGGCCTTGATCTTGGCATCCCGGATCTCCTGCAGTTGGCGCAGGTGTTCTAGATTCTTGGTCGCAGCGCTTCGATCCAATTTGCGCAGTTTGTCAAAGTAGTACGGATCGAAGTGCGACCAATTCAGCAGTGACTGAAGCATCGCGCGGAAGGGGCCGAGTCCATCGTCTGACCGCGCCGCGAGCGCGGAGAACAATGCATCGACGATTTCGTGCCGCTTGAGAGCGCTCTCGCCTTCAAGCGGCACTGACGCAATCTCTGCCTTTGTGCATCCGTGCTTCTCAAAGAAGCCGACGATGTCCTTTCGCGGCCAGAAGAGCGACAGGATGCAGTCTTTCATGCAGCCTTTGATGTCGGCCGGGAAGGTCATACGGTGTCCCCTCCTTTGGCGATGTGCTCGAAAAGCTGATCAATCAAATCGCTGGCCTGCCGCTGCCGCAGCGCCCTTGCCTCTCGTTGCTCCGGCTCGTCACCTTCACCCAATTCAAACTTGGCTACCGAGACCGGGCCATCCTTGCGGTATCCATCAGTTTTATCGTCGCCAGAGAATCGGCTGCGCAGAATGGCCAGTGATGCATCAACCACGGCGCCATGCTTGCCGACGAGTTCCTGTCGAAACGCTGCGGCCACGGCGTCCAACCCTTCTGGCGCATGCTCGATGCAATAGATCAGATCGTGTGCATCCTTGCGCTCGAAGCGCTGGTCAAACGCGAAGGACTTCAAACAGGTGAAGCTGACGAGGTTGGCGTGTTTGATCTTCTCGGTGGCGACACCGTGGCCGCCCAGCAGCTCAGCCTGGATTTCGGCGACCTGGTGCAGGTCGAAGACAATGGACGAATGCGGGATGTTCAACGCCGAGATCGTGCCTTCGGTCGGCAGCGGCTGCACCTTGCCGCCAGCGATGTCGGGCGCATCGGCCAACAGCTCCAGCACCATCAGTGCGCCATGCTCGGTCCGGGTCTGCCAGCGCCATGAGAGCTTCTTTCCCGCTTCGTTCTCAGCGCGCTCAAAACCCATCCGTTTGAGGTTGTCCTCCAGCGTGTGGTATGCCTCGGTGTCGGCCAAGATCTGCAGGTCGATCACGATGTCCACGTCCAGGGTGCCCGCATGTGCGGGCACGACCGGTGGTCGCGCGGGGACGAGGTATCGCGGCGTGAGCCCACCGACCAGGTAGACAGAGTCCTTCCAGGGGCCCAGCCCGCGCAACAGCGTTACGAGGACGCGCTCGCAGTCCACCGTGTATTGGTCGCTGTAGCCGTCGAGCGTTGCGGGTTTGGCCATCAGAAGCCGATCCTTTCTTTGCGGAAGTGCTCGGCCATTTCCTTTGAACGGCCCTCGCCGCGAATCAGGTCGAGGTAGATCTGAATCGGGCTGGCCAACCACAGCCCATCCAGGCGCTCGCGGAACAACAGTTCGCCCGCTGACGTGGCCTCGATGACGGCCAGGTTGGCGCCCTCGGAGACTGTGCGTGCCCCCAACTCGGCAAAGGCGGCTTCGGAGGCCTGCCCGGGCAACAGCCGCAGACGCACTTGCGGCACATTGGACAGGAAGGGTGCCAACCGCTGGGCTGCAGCCTCGTGGCTGATGGCGTATTCAACGCCCCGGCCTTCCAGTGCCTCGGCGATGCGCATCGGCAATGCGTCTGGCTTGGTTGCCGGCACATAGTACCGGCTTAGCGCGGGCGCACGATCAGACTTCACCTGCTTGGTCCAGGCGTCGAGTAGAGCGGCAGGCTCACGAAGATTGCGCTCCTTGCTTGGTCCCTGCCCCCTCGATGCCAGCCAGTCGAAGCGCTCCAGCTCGCTCAGTACCTGCGATGCAGTGGCGGGCGATACCTGTGCCAGTTGCGCCAGTTCGGTGACACCGAACCACGCCTGACGATGCACGAGCAGCGCGTGCAGCACCTGGGCGCGTCGGCCGGAGAACAGCGAGCGGATCGACTTGACCAGCGTCTTGGGCGGTGGCTTGTCGATGTAGAGGTAGATGCCGGCTGCCGGCAGATAGAGGCTGCCTCCACTGTCGTAGTAGCCCACACCCTCACTGCGGAGCAACTCCTTCGCGCCGGGCGAGATCGACTCGGCTGCGATGAGCGATACAGCATCGCCAGAATGGCTGCTCGACCAGACACGGCTGGCGTCACGGATCTGCCAGATCACCTGACGCACATCTCGGGGATAGACCGCTTTCTTGGCTTCGACGAGTACGGCCAGCGACTTCCCTGCCACGTGCAGATCGACTTCGGCATCCAGTCCCCGCTCAGGACGCCCACCGCCCAGTTCCCAGCGCTCCACATTCGCGTGGACGTCGGGAAGCTCGCGCAACGCATCTACGAGGCGCGAGACCAACTGATGTTCGGTCATGGTCAGCTCAAGCATGCTTCTAGTCGGTTTACTGTACAGTGAATATTAACACTACACCGAATTTTCGACGATTTCCTAATATTTACTGCGCAGCGAAATTTGTGTGTACGAGCGTCTCGGCGTCCCGCCGCCGGGCTCGCGGGCTGCGCCCCGGGCTTCGTGCCGAATCCCGGCCATCCGGCTTTGATCCCTTGACGTCTCCGCGGCGTGGCCGCTGCGCGCTCCGCTTGCAGGGGCTGTTGTGGTGTGCGGGGGTGGCGGTCTTGCTGTGCCCTTTCAACCTACCACGCCGTTCTCGCCGTCAAGGGCTGCGCGTGCCTTGCACGCTGGCGTCCTGGCGGCCGTCTCTGGCTGCGCCTCCGACCCCTGACCGCTTGCGCTGCGGCGTGGGTGGCCGGTTCCGGGCAATCCCGCCCGATTCCGAACCGGAGCCGATCATGTCGCAGCTGTCTTCCCTGTCGTTCACGTCTTCCATCGATTCCTCGCTGCTCGTTCGCGATGTCGCGGGCAGCTACCGGCCGGCCGAGCCGGCTGAGGTGTTGCAGGCCGCGCTGCGGGTGCTGGCAGGCCAGTTGCGCGGCACCGAGATGCTGTCGTCTCCGCAGGCTGTGCGCGACTTCCTGCGCATCAAGCTGGGCACGCTGGAGCACGAGGTGTTCGCGGTGATCCACCTGGACGCCCAACACCGAGTCATCGAGTACGTCGAGATGTTCCGCGGCACGGTGACCCAGACATCGGTCTACCCGCGCGAGGTGGTCAAGGAGGCTCTGGCACACAACACAGCGGCCATCGTCCTGGTCCACAACCATCCGTCGGGCGTGGCCGAGCCCTCGCGGGCCGATGAGCATTTGACCCAGACCCTTAAGAGCGCGCTATCGCTGGTGGACGTTCGGGTCATCGATCACCTGATCGTGGCCGGACCGACGATTCTTTCCTTCGCCGAGCGCGGGCTGATCTGAGCCCGCGCAACCAGGAGCCACAACGGCTCCCGGTTTTTTGCTTCCTGCCCAACAGCGTGCCACCGCACAGTGGCACGAGCACTTCATGACATCAAGGCCGGAGGCGGTGGGGCTTCCTCCATCGGCCCCACGCGGACATCCGCATTGAGCCAGCTACGCTGGAGAACGCCTGGCTGGGTTGAAGACGCGATGTATCCGAACGAGGATCGAACGCTGTTTCCGTCCTCCCACTTTGACGTGAGGTTTCGGAGCGAATGCGCGTCATCAACCCATCTCCCCATCCCATGAACCACCAAGGCATCAGCGAAATCTCCTTTGAAGAAACCTACAGCGTGCCGCCCGAGCAGACGGCCCGGGCGCTGTTCTCCCGGCTCCCACATGGGAGTGACTACGCACAGCGGCTGATCGAATGCCTGGCGACCGGGTATCTGGTCGCCGTCGTCGAATCCATCTGCATCCGCGAAATGCAGCGGCATGTGGATGCCGACTCGGAGGTCGTGGTGGGCCGGACAATAGAACTGGAGCACAAGGGGCCGATCCCGCCGGGGTCAACCCTGAAGCTTCGCGGATGGGTTGAACGGCTGGGGGAGCGCAGCACGAAGTTCTTCGTTCAGGCATCCGATGACCATGAGGTGGTTTGCGAAGGCTCCGTCATTCTGGTGGTGGCTCCACGAGCACCGATGGAGTCGCGCATCGCCGTGAAAGTCGAAGCACTCACGACGAAATCAGACGGAGACATGGTTGACAGCGCCCTCGGCTGGCGTGCTCCGCCTGAGTTGCCCCGTCGCCAGGAATCGCAGATTTCCTGAACGCACTCCGCCCAATCGGAGCATCTGGGCAGTGGGGGCTGGCTTGCTGTTGCACCCAGCGTGCCACGCCGTTCTCGCCGTCAAGGTCGGCGCGCATCTGCGCTGCGCTGGCAGCCTGGGCGGCCGTCTTCGAACCTTGACCGCTGCGCTGCGCCGTGACCCGGAGGCTGCGGGCAATCCCGCCCGGCATTCCTTCTGGAGTTCACCATGAACACACTCATCACCGACGAGCAGCGCGTGCTGCTGCTGGCCAACGGCCGCGAATCGTTGCAGAACCCCGACTTCGACCCGGCGCCCGTGGTCAAGCTGTTCACACCCGACGCTGGCGCAACCTGGCTGCTGACCGAGATCGACCCGGACGACCACGATCATGCTTTCGGTTTGTGCGACCTGGGCCTGGGTGCGCCCGAGCTGGGCTGGGTCAGTCTTCAGGAGCTGGCCACCGTGCGTGGTCGGCTCGGATTGCCGGTTGAGCGCGATCTGCACTTTCGTGCCGAAAAGCGCCTGAGCGCCTACGCGCGGGAGGCGCGGCTTGCTGGGCGCATCAGCGTCTGACCCGCCGCCAGGGCGTCGCGGACGCCCTGGCTTTCAGGGTTTCAGCAGATCCGGCAGGCAGTCGGCGAACGCCGGCTGGATCTTGCTCATCGGCTTGACGATGGATTCGTCGCCGGTGAGCACCGCCATCGTCATGCCGGTCATCGTGCTCAGACCGTTGGAGTTGCGCAGCACCTGCAGGGCCAGGTGCACGGGGAAACCATCGGCGCTGCGCCGCAGCGGGTGGATGCCGCCGTGCACGAAGGAGTTCATGGCGTTCCAGGACACGTCCTTGAACTGGGACAGCATCCCGTGGGCCGCGGCAGGCACGCCCTGCCCGACCCGCTTGCCGATCTGATCGATCATCTCCTTTGCGCTGGGCAGGTTCTTGGCCGCCTGCTCGGTTTCGAGTGTGAGCGGTGCCGATAGCTTCTCGATGGCCGTGTCGCTGGCGGCATAGATGAGCCACATCGAGCGGGTCAGGGCTTCGAACTGCAGCCGCATCAAGCTGACCGCCGAGGTCGGCAATCCCAGCGCCATCAATGCACGCAAGGCAGTCCCGTGTTCCATGGCCACGACACACATGCCAAGCGCGGCCTCGCCACGCGCAGACCCGTCGAACGTGGACTCGTCGAGCAGTTCGTTCAGCCGTTCGTGCAAGGCATCCGAGCGCAGCAGCATCTGCTCCAGGGGATCGGGGTGGTTCTGGTCTTTCTCGGTCATGTCGTCATCGTAGACAACTCCATGCAACTGGGCGTCGCCGGCCCTGTGAGTCTGGCCGGCCGCGCTGTCGTGCTGCGCACCGAGCCCCCGGTCCCTGTAGTCCCGCGGTCTCGTCCCTCGCGGGCTTCCATCGTTCCCTTCCCTCCGGTCGGCTGACGCCTTCGGCCCGGCCTGGCGGCCGGTCCTGCGCGCTGCGCTTGCGCGGGGCCGGCGCCATCTGCGGCCAGGGGCCACTGGCGCCCTCTTCCCTCGTCCATCACCACTTGCGCGACCGTAGCCCGCCGCCCGGTGCCGTCAAGGCGCGCCAGGCCGTGTCCTCGGCTGCGCCTGCGGTCCGCACCAGCCCTGGCGCTTGCTTCCTTGACGGCACCGGGCGGCGCACTCCTTTGGTCGCGGGCGATGAACTCAGGAAAGACGGTGGCGAAGGGGCCGGCCCAGGTCTTTGCGCCGACCCCACCGGAAGACCCGAAGAGGGCTCCGAATCTAGGAATCCGGTGGGTTTTTCAACAGCCAGCTTCATTTGGAGAAATGACCATGCAACTTGCTTCCCGTTTCGCACCGCGTTCGCCGGTGCTGCGTTCCGAAACCCCGCTGTCGGATGACCAGATCCGCGCCGTGGCGCCATCTATCTTTGCCGAGGCGCCGCACGGCAGCCGCTCCGAGCGCTACAGCTACATCCCCACCGCCACCGTGCTGCAGGAGTTGCGCGGCGAGGGCTTCCAGCCCTTCATGGTGTGCCAGACCCGCGTGCGCCATGACGACCGGCGCGAGTTCACCAAGCACCTGATCCGGCTGCGCCACGCCAGTCAGATCAACGGCCGCGAGGCCAACGAAATCATCCTGCTCAACTCGCACGACGGCACCAGCAGCTACCAGATGCTCGCCGGCATGTTCCGTTTCGTCTGCCAGAACGGGCTGGTGTGTGGCGACACCGTGGCCGACGTGCGCGTGCCGCACAAGGGCGACGTGGCCGCGCAGGTGATCGAAGGCGCCTACACCGTGCTGCAGGGCTTCGGACAGGCACAGGAGTCGCGCGAGGCCATGCAGACCGTGGCACTGGACGCGGGCGAATCCGAGGTATTCGCGCGGGCCGCGCTGGCCCTCAAGTACGACGACACCGAGAAGGCTCCGCCCGTCACCGAATCGCAAATCCTGATGCCGCGCCGCCACGACGACGACCGGCGCGACTTGTGGAGCGTGTTCAACCGCACCCAGGAAAACCTGATCAAGGGCGGGCTGACGGGCCGCAGCGCCAACGGGCGCCGCCAGAGCACCCGCCCCGTGCAGGGCATCGACCAGAACCTGCGCCTGAACCGCTCCCTGTGGCTGCTGGCCGATGGCATGCGCCAGCTCAAGGCCTGAACCCGGACCCACTCGGCGCGCAGGGCCTGCCCCTGCCGCCGCCCTCCCCTCATCACTCCCCTTTTCACATCCCACCCGACAGGAGTTTCACCATGAACGCGCTCACCGATCCCGAAGCCCAGGCCCTGCACGCCATCCCCGCACCGCAGGTGCCCGCCCAGCCCTCGCAGCAGATGCTGCTTGTGCCGCTGTCGCGGCTGCGCCCGTCGCGCCGCAACGTGCGCAAGACCGTGGGCCCGTCCATCGAAGCGCTGGCCGCCAGCATCGAGCGCGTGGGCCTGCTGCAGAACCTCACCGTCACCCTGGGTGCGGACGGCGAGCATTACGAGGTGGTGGCCGGTGGCCGCCGCTTCGCTGCCCTCAAGCTGCTGGCCAAGAAGCGCCGCATCGCCAAGGATTGGAACGTGCCCTGCCTGCTGGTGGCCGACGCGAGCGCGCGCACCGCCAGCCTGACCGAGAACGTGCAGCGCGAGGCCATGCACCCGGCCGATCAGTTCGAGGCTTTCGCTGCCCTGGTGGCCGAGGGGCGCCCGGTGGAAGACATCGCGGCCGATTTCGGTGTCATACCGCTGGTCGTGCAGCGCCGCCTCAAGCTCGCCAATGTCTCGCCGCGTCTGGTGGCCGACTACCGCGCCGACACGGTCAGCCTGGACCAGTTGATGGCGCTGGCCGTGACCGACGACCATGCCGCCCAGGAAGCCGCGTTCTACGAGGCGCCCGAATGGCAGCGTTCGCCCGCTGCACTGCGCCAGCGCCTGACCGAGCGGGAAATCGACGCCGACCACGCACTGGTGCGCTTCGTCGGGCTGGAAGCCTACACCGTTGCCGGGGGTGGCATTCGCCGCGACCTGTTCACCGACGACGATGACACCGGCACCACCCTAACCGATGCCGCGCTGCTGGAACGGCTGGTGCGCGACAAGCTGGAGTCACTGGCCGAGCCTGTGCGCGCCGAGGGCTGGGCCTGGGTGGAATCGGTGCCGCACCTGAGCCCGGCCGAGCGGCAGGCATTCCAGAACGCACCGCGTCAGCGCCGCGAACCCACGGCGCGCGAGTCCCGGCGCATGGAGGTGCTGCAAGGTCGCATCGCCCGCACCGATGCCGCGCTCGAAGAAGCCTACGACGCGGACGACGAAGACAAGGCCGAAACCCTGCACCAGCGGCGCGAGGCCCTGGTGGCCGAACTGGAAGCCGTGCAGTCCCAACTGAGCGGGCATGCGCTTGAGGTCCGCGCGATGGCCGGTGCCATCGTGACGCTGGACCGGGAGGGACGGGTTCTCATTCACCGTGGCCTGCTGCGCGAGGCCGAAGCCAAGGCGCTGCGCGCGCTGGACGCGGCACGGCAACGCGCCGCCACCGGCTCAGGCAACGACGGCGGCGGCAGTGGCGAGTCGGATGAATCGACCACGGGTGATACGCCACACGGCGCCGAACACCTTTCCGACCGGCTGGCCCAGCGCCTGAGCGCGCACCGCACCGCCGCCATGCAGATCGAAATGGCGCGCCAACCGCAGGTGGCGCTGGCTGCGCTGGTCCATGCCTTGGTGCAGCAGGCCCTGCAAGGCGGCTATCGCAACGCCCTGCCCTTGGGCGTGCGCCTGAGTCTGCGCGCCCGGTTGGAAGACCTGGCACCCGACTGGCCAGAGTCGCCGGCCGCAGTCGCGCTGCGCGAGCTGCGGCAGACCTGGGCCGACAAGCTGCCGCAGGAACAGGGTGAACTGTTCGCGGTGTTGCTGGAGAAGTCTCAGGAGGAGCTGATTCAACTGCTGGCACTGTGCACCGCCCCGGTGGTGGATGTGGTGACACCCCGCGCGACCGCCAGCCAGCCCGGCGCCGAACTGGCGCAGGCGCTGGGCCTGGACATGGCCGCGTGGTGGAAGCCCACGGCCGACAGCTATTTCCAGCACGTTCCCAAGACCACAATACTGAACGCAGTGGAGCAGTTCGCGCCGACCGAAGTGCAGCGCCTGTCCAAGCTCAAGAAATCGGAAATTGCGCAGGAGGCCGAACGATTGGCCGAGGGCAGTGGCTGGATGCCTGCCGTGTTCGGTCGTCAGGTGCCTACAACGGTGAATGGCACGGGTGCGCCAGGCTCGGAAGACTGACAGAGGAAACACCAACCTGTCCACTCATGGCCCCGGCGCTTTGCGCCCGGGGCTTTTTCGCGTGCGCGCAGGCTCGCGACCGCTCGTGCCAAACGCGGTCACAAAACCGCCACGCCGCCGCCTTTGATCAGGCGGCGGCGTGGCGGCGCGCAAGGGCTTGCGCGGGCGCTGGTGCCAACCCTGTCGGCGTCAGCGCATAAAATACCGAGACAGCCGCGTCACGCTGAACCTGCTGCCGGGTTAAACGACGTTTCTCGCTTCCCTCCTCTGATCGCAGACCGTGTCCATTCCTCCGGTCGGTGCGTAATCGGCAGTCATCGACCATGCACAAAGGAATTTGGCATGTCTGATTCGACATTCTTCGTCTCCAAAGCGGCGCTGCGCAATCTCAAGCACAGTGCCCAGCACCGCGTGAGCGGTGTCCCTTCCGCACATCTCAGCGAAGCCCTCGCGTGGGCGCTCGGGTTCAAGACGCATGCGGCACTTCGCGCT
Organism: Hydrogenophaga electricum; assembly: GCF_030160815.1. Classification (NCBI taxonomy): domain Bacteria; kingdom Pseudomonadati; phylum Pseudomonadota; class Betaproteobacteria; order Burkholderiales; family Comamonadaceae; genus Hydrogenophaga; species Hydrogenophaga electricum. Next base: position 83,840 of record NZ_BSPB01000007.1, read on the forward strand.
GCGCTGGACGGTCGTGTCACCGTCGAGGTACACAAGCCCAACAATGCGCGCATGGTGCGCCGACTTCAAGAGCTGGGCTACAACGCCACGGCGGATCTGCGCCTGGTCCCGGAGTTCGAACACTCGTACTCGCCATTTCGCAACTTCCCGTTGAGAAAGAAGCGCAGCACGCGCTGGGTGGGCTGGCGCAACCTGGTGGTCGCCGCCATCAATGCCGGGCTGGAGCAGCGCCTGTTCGGCCTGGAGCCCAGCGACAACTGGTGGCCGTGCGGCAATCCACACAGCCAGCGCTGCAAGCGGCACATTTACCGCTTCGAGCTTGAGGACGGCCATGCGGCCGTGGCCAGTGTGGATGCCATCAGTGGTGACGAACTGACGATCAACGTGGTGCTCCACCCGCGGCACGAGGGAATCGAGCCCGACCGATTCAATGGTCTGCGCGATGGCGACGCCCATGCACACGCCTGGGTGGAGCGCCGCCTGGGCGCGTGGGTTCAGGACGGCGGTGAGGACTTTTCCTGCAAGCGGGCGGTACAGCCCTGGCTGGCTCAACTCAAGATCGACACCAAGGGCTACTCGGACCAGGGCAGCTTCTTCATGTGACTTTGGTGACGGTGAATCCCGGGGCCGGGCGTGTCGGCGCCCTGCGCCGCCAGGCTCTCGGGCTGCGCCCCGTGCCGTCATAGCCGTCACGGCCCTTCGGCTTCGATCCTTCACGCCTGCGCGCTCCGCTTGCCTGTTCGGGCCGGAAGGGTTCGTGATCCGGCATCCGGCCCTGCATCACCTCGCCATATGAGCCGGGTGCTACGCCCTTGCTCGCTGCGCTGAGTTGCCGGGCATGCCGTCTTCCCTCACGCTGGCGGGCAGTTGGCCGAGGTGATCGCAACATACCGCATGGGTATTGGCACCGTACTGGTCGAACCTGACAGGCGACGTGCGATGCGAGACGCTGGGTGGAGGCGGCAGTGGCTTCTCGCGTCGTTGCGACTCTGACCAATGGCGCAAGGGTAGTGGCCGCTGAAGTCTTGCCAAAGGCGTGATGAACGTGCTCGGCCAGGAGGCCTTTCGGGAAAGGTGCGTCCCAGGCGTCCTTGTCTCGTCGTGAATCCTGGCGGGGTCGCGGCTGCGCCTCGGGCTTGATGGCTGCAACCGTACGGCCCAAGAAATTTCCCCTCCGCTGGGCGGATTCCTCGCGAGGCAAATTTCCCGTGCCTGCCGGTCCTCCACGCTGTTGCGGCCCCTTCACTGCGCTGCGGGGTGCAGCCTGCCCGTCCCCCGCCTGACGGATCACAACAAGGACGCGATGGGCGCGACCTTGGCAACCCGAAAGGAAATCATCATGGCCAACATCGGCACCTTCACCGCTCAGAACGACGGCTTCATCGGCACCGTTCGCACCCTCACGCTCAACGTCAAGGTCAAGTTCGTGCGCAACGACAAGGGCAGCGAGAACGCCCCCGACTACCGCATCCAGGCCGGCACCGGTTACGACATCGGCGCCGCCTGGAAGAAGGTCAGCCAGTCCGAACGCCCCTACCTCTCGGTGACGCTGGACGACCCCTCGTTCCCGGCCACCATCTATGCCCGCCTGATCGAGGAAGAAGACGGCACGCACAACCTGATCTGGTCGCGCAGCAAGCCTACGGCCTGACGGCCGGTCCGATCCCGCCGCCCTGGCGGGATCGCTGCTGCGGGCCGAGCCTGCAGTCTCAGGCCGCGCTCGAACCCAGTTGGGCTTCGGTCGCGGCCATCAGGTCGGTCGCACCGCACTCCAGCGCTGCCGCGATCTTGAAGATGAGCGGCAGCGAGGGGATGTGCTCGCCGCGCTCGATCTTGCCCATGTGCGAGCGCTCGATACCCGCCCGGTGCGCCAGCGCCTCCTGAGCCATGCCCTGCCCCGAGCGCAGCGCACGCACCGCCGCGCCGAAGGCTTGCGCCAGTTCGGCATCGAAGGTGGTGGCACCGGCCGGACGGCCAGCCTGGACAGGACGCTTCTGCATGGACAGAAGCGTCCTGTCGAGAGACAATTAAAACCACGTTATCTTTAACTCATTAGCGATTTGCGCTGCCGCTTTGGTGAATCTCCGTATGGGTGCTTTCGTGCTTTTACGTAACACTCGTGTATCTACGTAAAGCTTCAAAGCCACCCTTGCTCATTCGAGCATTCACGTCATGCCGACTTTCAGCCTTCGTGCAAGGGTGCATTTCTGCAAAAGCGCCACTGCGCCTTTGCGGGGACACACGAAAGCGGTTTTGCGATTCGGTGCTTCTGATGCAACACGTGTTCCCGCACAGCGCCACGCACTCTGACCATGCCGACTGAATCCCTTGTCACCGACGAGCAGCGCGCGCAGCTGCTGGCCAACGGCCATGCTCGCGCTGCTGACGCGCAAATCGACCTGTGGCCCGTTGTGCGCCTGTTCACGCCGGACGCGCACGCGACCTGGCTGCTCGCAGCGCTCGACCCTGCCGATGGCGACACCGCTTGGGGTCTGTGCGACGTGGGCATCGGCATGCCCGAGATGGGCAGCATCAAGCTGTCGGACCTCGCGACCATCGTCGGCCCTCAGCGGATACAGGTGCGGCGCGACCTGCACTTCCATGCCGTGCGGCCAATGTCCGAATACCTGCGGCTGGCACAGGCCAACGGCTCGATCATGGATTGAGCAAAGGATCGACGTGCATGTCAGACCTCTTGGGTCTGACTGCTGCTCACGCCAGTCTCGGTCACTATCCAGACCGAAATAGACATGACAACCGCGCTGCACCACGCCATGGTCAGCCTTGCCACGATGGCCATCGAGCCACGTGGCCGTCGCTTCGGGCGCGTTTTTGGCGAGCCCGGCCACCATCGGACGATGAAGTACAGCGCAGACCTTCACGACCGGATCGCCGACCGATGAACCCGTAGCCCTTGCCGGCCGATGCGACGTTCCTGCACAAGAACAGGGAGTTCGCATATGGTCCGATTCAACGACGGTCAGCAGGCCTCCCGGCCGCCGCCCTGGCATGCCAGCGCGGCCTACCTCTACGTTCTGCACCTGGACGGCCCTGCACTGGCCTGGGAGTACCTGCGGCGCCATCCCGGCTACCGCCAGGCCTGGCGCGCGCAGGCCGCTGACGCCGCGCAGCCCTGGGGCTTGCGCACGCTGGTAGACCCAGCGCTGGATGCGCGCGAAGCGCTGCCCTACTGGCTCAACACCCGAGCCTGCACGATTCGCGTGATACCCGACGATGACCCTGCGCCCGAGGCCTCCCCCTTCGAGCTCTGGCGCCTGCCGGGTCGCAAGCAGTTGCAGCACGATGGCCGAGGCCTCGTGCTCGCCGTGCGCTGGCCCGGGAGTGGTGTGCGCCTGATACTGGCGCCCGAGTTGCACGATGGCATGCCGCACGCCTTCACCATGCGTGCCTACCGAGAGCCTTGTGCGCGTTACCGTGACATGGCGAACGATTTGGATCAGCTGGCCGCCGCCAGTAGCTGCGAACCCTCGGCCGCAACCTGTCCACGGCCCAGCCCCAGTGCCCTGCAGGCGCTGCTGACCCTTCAGGCCCTGGACGCCAACCAGGCAGGCGCCTCGCTGCGCAAGATCGCCGAAGGGCTGTTTGGCTCGACCGAGGTCGCAACCGACTGGTACGCCGACAGCGCACTGCGTGCCCGCGTGCGGCGCCTGGTGCAGCGTGGCCGTTCTCTGGTGGATGGCGGCTACCGAGAGCTGGCGGGTCTCGATCAGCTCGCCCCTCCGCCCCTGGGACGAAACAGCCCCACTTCAGATCGTCCCTGAGCAGAACGCCCGCGCTCCCTGAGACTGCCTCCACCCGCCTGCAATCCTGCAGGCGGGCCTTCCTGACCGATGGAGGCGCCTCTCATGCGACCCTTTCCCTTGCGGCCTGCCGCCGCACCCGCTCACACGCCGCAGGCCTCTGCACAAGCTGCGGCCAAGCCGCAACCGCCGCGTTACCTCACCAACGACGAGGCCGCCGACTACCTGCGCCTGTCGCCGCGTACGCTGGAAAAGCAGCGCGTCATCGGCGGCGGACCGCGCTTTCGCAAATTCGGCCGGCGAGTCATGTATGCGGTCACCGACCTCGACACCTGGGCCGACCAGCGCAGCTTCGAGGCCACGTCCGACCCCGAGTACGCCGAGCACCACTCGGCCGACAGCCGTGCACGCTAAGGGGTGCTGCGCGCCCTCTCCCTTGCCAACGGCCGATGACCTTGCCTGCGCCCAGCCCCCAGCGCCCGGCGGAACAGCTCGACCTGTTCCGCGCGCTGCCGGGCGACATGGCACCGCGCGACAGCCAGGACCTGATGGCCTACCCCTTCTTCTCGCTGGCCAAGTCCCGACGCACCAAGCCCATCGACTTTCGCAGCGGCAACGTCGCCATCCGCGTGGAAGGCACGCAGGAACACGGCATCGCCACCATCTGGGACGCCGACATCCTCATCTGGGCCGCCAGCCAGATCGTCGAGGCGCGCGATGCCGGCATCACCACCTCGCGCCTGATGCACGCCCGGCCCTACGAAATCCTGCGCTTCATCGGGCGCGGTGTCTCGCTACGCGACTACCAGCGCCTCAAGGCGGCACTCGACCGGCTGCAGTCCACCACAGTGGCCACGTCCATCCGCGAGACCACTGGCCGGCGTCTGCACCGGTTTTCGTGGATCAACGAATGGAAGGAACTGGCCGACGCCCGCGGCACACCGCTGGGCATCGAGCTGATCCTGCCGGACTGGTTCTACGCGGGCGTGCTGGACGCCGCCCTGGTGCTGACCATCGACCCGGCCTACTTCGACCTCACCGGCGGCATCGAGCGCTGGCTCTACCGCCTGGTGCGCAAACACGGCGGGCACCAGCCCGCCGGCTGGCAGTTCGACTTCAAGCACCTTCACCGCAAATCGGGCAGCACCGCCAAGCCACACGACTTCGCCTGCGACTTGCGTGCCCTGGTGGCGCGGCAGTCCATGCCCGGCTACCGCCTGAGCATCGTCCGCATGCCGGGCACGGGCGCCGAGGTGCTGACGTTCCGGCCGGTGCCGCCCACGGCACGGGGATAAGCGGTTCATGGCCTGTGGACGGGCTCGTGCTATCGGGCGTGCGCAGCCACGTGCCATCAGGCGTGTGCCCATCGTGCCATCAGACGTGCCGATCGGCCGCCAGCCCAATGGCGGCGTGGCTTTGCACCGCCCGTAACTACCCTAACCACAATCATCTAACTGGTAGTGGGAGCGCGCCGTTTCGGTGGACAAGTGCGGACCGGCACGCAGTTGCCGCCACGCTTCGAGCAGAAGGAGCGACGCCATGATCCTGGCCCTGCTCAACCAGAAAGGCGGCGTGGGAAAGACCACGCTGGCCACCCACATCGCGGGCGAGCTCGCGCTGCGCGGCCAGCAGGTGGTCTTGCTCGATGCCGACCCGCAGGGCTCGGCATTGGACTGGACCCAGCGCCGCAGCCAGCAGGGGCTTCCCCGGCTCTTCAGCGCCGTCGGCCTGGCCCGCGAAACCCTGCACCAGGAGGCGCCGGAACTCGCCCGCCGGGTCGATCACGTCGTCATCGACGGTCCCCCGCGCATCGCGGCGCTGGCGCGCTCCGCCTTGCTGGCGGCCGACCGCGTGGTCATCCCGGTACAACCCAGCCCCTACGACCTGTGGGCCAGCGCCGAGATGGTAGCGCTGATCCGCGAAGCCCAGGTGTTCCGCCCGGCACTGCGCGCGGCCTTCGCCATCAACCGGCGCGTCAGCACCACCGTCATCGGTCGCGAAGCCCGCCAGGCGCTGGCAGAACAGCCGCTGCCCGCGCTGCGCTCAGAAGTACACCAGCGCATCGTCTTCGCTGACAGCGTGGCCGCCGGCCGGCTCGCTTGTGAAACCGCGCCCGACAGCGCCGCTGCGCGCGAGGTGGCCGCGCTGGTCGATGAACTGCTTCGGTGGCCGTCATGACGGAAGAACGCACGCAGCGTAGCAAACGCATCGCCATTGGCTCGCGTCCGCCCGCCAACCCGCAGGCTGAGGCATGGGTGCGTCAAGGCGATGGCGAAAACCTGCAGAAAGGCGATCTGTTCACCGCCCGCCTGACGCTGGACGTCACGCCCGCCATGCGTGCGCGCATCAAGGTCTCGGCGTTTACCCAAGGCACCACCGTGGCCGAGTTGCTGCGCGCCTTGCTGGAGCGCGAATTCCCCCAATCCCGTTCGGAGACATCCCCATGAACATGCACATCACGCCCGATGGCACGGTTGCGCCCAGCGCAGCACGCTCGTCACTGCTGCAGCCCCTTGCGCTGCAGCACAGACCAGCCGATACCCCAGCACTGACCCGCGTCTCGCTGGCCTATGTCCACCAGCGGTTCAACCTGTACCTGCGCTTTGGACAGCCGGAGCACACCGTGCAGCTTGACCACTGGCGGCGCTGCGCGGTCTTCAAACCGTTGGCCAATTTCTGCCGCGTGCGCTGGCAGGCCAATGACCATGGCACGACGCTGTGGCAGTTGATGGTGCTGCAGGCCGGCGCTCCACTGGACACCTTGCAGCGTCTGCCCGGCGTGCGCCCGGGCGCTCGCCTGTTGCTGCACGCCGAAGGCGAACTGAAGGTGCGCACCGTGATGCAGCAGATCGACGCCATCGAAGCCCAGGGCATCGACGCTTGTACGGTCGCCGCCGCGTACTGGTGCACGCTGGGCAACCGCCTGGCTGCCTGGACTTCTGGGCCATCGACCGCACCGCTGCAACTGCCGGCCTACACCACCGACCGCCATGCTCCATTGCTGTCCACAAGGGCCCTGTCATGACCGGCTCACAAGCATCCCGAACGGCAATCGCCTGTTCCGCCGCCATCGGCTTGGCTGCACTCGCCTGGGCCTCGTTCGCCAAGCCCTTGCCGCACCTGGTCTACAACCCGTCGAACAGCGTTCCGGTGGGCTGGTACCGCGTCGAGCCGCTTCTGCGGCAGCCCAACCAGTTGCGGGTCGGCAGCATCGTGCTCGCCCACCTGCCGGCCGAAGCCGCTGCACTCGCCGCGCAGCGCGGCTACCTGCCGCCGCACGTGCCGCTGCTCAAGCGCGTGGGCGCCGTGGCGCCACAACGCGTGTGCATCACTGGCCAGGTTGTGCGCATCGACGGGCACACCTTGGCCACCGCATTGAGCGTAGACCGCATGGGCCGCCCACTGCACGGCTGGCCGCAGTGCCGCCGCCTGCAGGCTAACGAGGTTTTCCTGCTCAGCGCGACAAACCCGGCGTCGTTCGACAGCCGCTACTTCGGGCCGGTGCGCGCCGCCGATGTGATCGGCATTGCGCAGCCGCTGTGGCTGCTGGAGCAGCCATGACGGCCGCAAGACGACAGTCGTCGTCGCCGCCGATGCATCGCCTCACCGTGCCCGTCGGCCCTGTGGACGGCGCAGGCACACGGGGAAAGATGCAGGGCAAGATAAAAGGTCGCGGCACCCGGCCGCTTGAAAACCCTGTCTGCACAAGGGGTTGGCGCGGCACGCGCCAAGGGGTAGCGGCGTGCCGCGAGAGTGCGCAATGCCGCATCGGCATTGGAGAAGGCGCGTGCTTCGCCCGCTTGACTGCGCCGGTCTTGGATGGAGTCGCCCGATGAGCCACAGCAATGACGACCCCTTTCGGCTCCGTCCCGGCACGCCGAAACAGCGCGGCGACGCTTTCATCAACAAGGTGCTGCGCCAGACCAACAAGGCCGGCGCCAAGCTCGGCAAGCGGGTCGGCGAAACCGGTCAGCGACCCGGTTCCCGGCTGGGGCGCGGCCATGTCGCGGCCCGGTTCGCCGGGGCCTCGCTCACGCCCAACGCCCGCCGCGTGACGATCAAGGCGCGACTGCTCCATCTGGCCAAGGTCGGGCCGCGCTCAACCGTTACGCACCTGCGCTACATCGAACGCGAAGGGGTTGATCGCCAAGGCGGGCCGGGCCACGCCTATGGTCCGACCACTGGCGCGGCGGACACCGCCGCTTTCGAGGAGCGCGGACGCGAGGATCGCCACCAATTCCGCTTCATCGTCTCGCCCGAGGACGCCGAACAGCTCGACGATCTGCGCACCTACACCCGGCACTTGATAGCGCGCATGGAGTCGGACCTGGGCACCCAACTGGACTGGGTGGCGGTGGATCACTGGAACACCGACAACCCGCACACGCACGTCGTCCTGCGCGGCAAGGACGACACCGGCAAAGACCTCGTCATTTCCCGCGACTACATCGCTGTGGGGATGCGCTACCGGGCCACTGAACTGGCAACCGAGTGGCTGGGGCCGCGCACCGAGTTGGAGATCCAGCACGCCATGCAACGCGAAGTCGACCAGGAGCGGTGGACGAGTTTGGATCGTACCTTGCAGCGCGTGGCCAAGGACGGTCTGGTGCTGCCGGAGACGCTAGCCGATCCCCGGTTGCAACGTCAGCGGCAAATGCTGATCGGACGCCTACAGCGCTTGCAGCGCATGGGGCTGGCGACTGAGCAGAAGCCCGGCGTGTGGGCCATTCATCCCGAGACCGAGCCGACACTACGGGCCATGGGTGAGCGCGGTGACATCATCCGCACCATGCAGCGCGCCATGAGCGGCAAGCAGCGTGAGTTGGCCGTGTTCCAGCCCGGGGAGGGAGGCCGTTCCATCGTCGGCCGCGTGGCCGCCAAAGGGCTGGCAGACGAGCTGTACGACAAGGGCTATCTGGTCATCGACGGGACCGACGGCAAAGCGCACTACATCGCTCTGCCGCCGCAGTCGGAACTGGAGCAGTACCCGAGCGGCGCCGTGGTGGAGGTGAAAGGTGCAACCGAAGTGCGCGCCGCCGACCAGAGAATCGCCTCGCTCGCGGTGGGCGGCATCTATCGCACCGACCATCACCTTGCGCTTGCGCAGAGCCAAGCCCCACCCGACCGTGACCCGCGCGAGGTCGTGGCGGCGCACATCCGTCGGCTGGAAGCCCTGCGCCGCGGCGGCATCGTGGAGCGCATGGTCGAAGGCGCCTGGCGAGTACCTGATGACCTGGTCGAGCGAGGCCGCCAATACGATGCCCAGCGCCTGGGCGGTGGCGTGGTGGTGGAGCTGAAATCGCATCTCCCGATCGAGCAGCAGTCCCACGCGATCGGCGCTACTTGGCTCGACCAGCAATTGATCGGTGGCGGTAATGGGCTGGGCGACGTGGGCTTTGGCAGCGAGGTCAAGGATGCACTGCAACAGCGTGCCGAGTTTTTGGTCGAACAGGGGCTGGCAGAGCGACGCGGGAAGCGTGTGATTTTGGCGCGCAATCTGTTGGCGACGTTACGCGGACGCGAGTTGGCAAAGGCCGCACAGGACATTGCGGCTGAAACCGGACGGGAACATCGCCCGGTGACAGATGGCAACCGCGTTGCTGGCATCTATCGCCGCAGCATCATGCTCGCCAGCGGGCGCTTCGCGATGCTTGATGACGGCGTGGGGTTCAGTTTGGTGCCGTGGAGGTCGGTAATCGAGCCTTGGCTAGGACAGAAACTCGCAGTGTCTGTGCACGGCAACCAAGTCTCCTGGGAGTTCAGGCGGCAGTTGGGGACAGTGATATAGATCAACGATGATTACCTGATAGGTACCGACACGTCAGAACTGAAATTGAGGCTTCTCCCACTACACTGGCCTAATGCTGCACCGCGAGGACATCGCCCGCACATCGACACGATCTACGTCAAGCTCTGGGAGCCGTGGACCTGCCACTCGTTGCGGATGTGATGGTGCGGCAATCTGCCAATAAGGAGACGACAGCCGCTTCAGTGGCCTGCAACGTGTCCGAGTAGGCGGCCATAGCCGGGCACAACCGCGCTTATGCCGAGCCTACGCATGCAATCCCAGGCAACTGCCGAATTGCTGGTGATGACAGGGCTTCCAAGGGAGCACTCCAGAGATTCAATAGCTTCGGCTGTCCGTACGGTCGTGCAGCTAAGTACGTACGCCTCAGCCTCGGTTTGGACCTGTGACAGGGCAAAGGCTTGCCATGCCTCAGGCGTAACGGCCATCATCTCTCGGCCAGTACTGCAATTCAGGCCGACATTTCCCAACACATCGAACCCCCGTCGAACGAAGTAGGCAGTCTCTCGCTTGTTGACCTCTTCCGTGTAGGGTGAGAGCAGCACCACCCGGCGTGCCCGCATGGCATCCAGCGCAGCCACCAGAGATTGCGATGTCGCCGTAGCCGGGAGTCCCGTGGCAACACCGATGCGCTCCAGGATTGACGCCTCCAGCTCCGCGCTGTAGGTCGAAACCGCGGTGCAATGGAGTACCACGAGATCGACGCCCGCGTCCGCAAGCAGTGCGGCCGCAGCTTCGACATCGTGCGTCATGCTGAGCAAGCCCAGCTCGGAACTGTCCACCAGCTTCAGTCGCGTGACGGCGATGCCGACGTCCCTGGGCAGCATCGCCCGAATCTGGGGCTCGGCGGCCTGATTCACGGAAGGCAGCAGCAGACCGATTCGCCCGCGCGATCCATAGTCGAGAACGGGTGTTTCCATTTCGGCCCCCTCTTCCCTAGTTCAATTTCAGGCCGAGTTCCTTGATCAGAGGAGCGTATCGTGTTGTTTCCCGTTGAATGGTGGCATCCATTTCCTCCGGGCTGGTCCCGACTGTCTCAAGCCCGAACGCCATGAGCTGCTCCTTGACATCCTTGCGGCGCAGCACCTCCACCACATCTCGGTTAATCTTGTCGATGACTCGCCTTGGGGTACCGGCGGGTGCCGACAAGGCGTTCCACATCACGACCTCATAGCCCTTGAGTCCTGCCTCCGCCAGCGTGGGCACGTCGGGCAGTGCCGGCGAGCGAAGGGGCCCAGTTGTTGCGAGTGCGCGGATCTTTCCGGACTGAAAGTGCGGGATATTTGAGGCGATTCCGTCGAAGCTGACCTGGACGTCACCCGATAACATGCCCTTGAGCACCTCTGAGGCACCTCGGTACGGTACGTGGACCAAGCGGGTGCCAGTCTGTCGCATGAAAAGCTCGCCCGAAAGCTGCGTGGACGTGGTGCTCGACCCGTAGTTGATGCCTCCCGGGTTGGCCTTCGCCGCAGCCACCACGTCGGCCACTGTCCTGAAGGGCGTGCGGTCGGTCGCAGTGAGGACCAGTGACTGCCGAGCCACGATCGAGATGGATGCAAAGTCTTTGACAGGATCGTAGGGCAACCGAGAGTAGAGAGCCGGATTCAGGGTGTAGGTCGAATCCAGGGGCATGAACAACGTATAGCCATCGGGTGCTGCTCGGGCAACTTCCTGCGCGGCAATCAGCGTATTGGCGCCGCCCTTGTTGTCGACGACCACGGGCTGGGCCCACTTGTCCGACAAGCGCTGTGCAATCGCGCGACCCAGCACGTCGGCGGGCCCGCCCGGGGGGAACGGGATGACCAAGCGAACCGGTTTGGACGGAAAGTCGGAGGCAGACTGATCCTGTGCCACTACAGCCGAAGTGGCGAGGGCCAGGAACGGTGCGAGCAGCGCCGCACGGCGCAGCAATCGGATCATGGACATGGGTTCTCCTTGGGATGGAATGGCTACGGTGTCGAGGGAGCAGACAGCCCGCTCAGAATCCGTAGAGTTGTTCGGGATTGAGCACGAGGATCCGGTGGCGCAGCCGCTCGTCCGGCACCCAAGTTAGCAATTGATCTAGCAGGTCAGCGGTATTGGGCATCAGCCCCTTGAAGGACACGTGAGGCCAGTCGCTGGCCCATACCAGGCGATCCGCTCGCGCGGCGAGCAACGCCTGTACATAGGGCACCATGTCATCGTAGGGCGGCGGCAAGGCTGACATCCGGTAACCGCACGAGAGCTTGACCCAGCACCGCCCGGTGTTCACCAGCCTCAGCAATGCTTGGAACCCGGGTTGATCCAGCCCTTCAGTTGGCCTCAACGAGCCCATGTGGTCAATCACGACGTCCGTAGGGAGTTCACGCAGCGTCGCCTCGATGTCAACCAAGGGGACGCGGCCTTGGTCGTCCATGACATGCAGTTGCACATGCCAGCCCAGGCGGGCGATGCGTGCCGCCAGCGCTGGCATCTCAGCCAACGGTACGGCACCTGCATGGCCAATGTTGTAACGCACGCCACGCACTCCGGCCTCATGCATCCGGTCCAACTCGGCATCCGGCACCTCGGCCCGCAACGCGGCGATGACACGCGCCGGACGTCCAAGTTCGGCCACAGCCTCTAGGTGCCGGCGATTGTCGGTGCCGTAGCCGCTGGGCTGCACCAAGACCAGGCGCTGGACTCCAAGGATGTCGTGCAGTTCCCTCAGCTTGGCGGGCAGTGCGTCGGGCACGTCGAAGGCACGGGTCGCTGCAACAGGATAGCGGCTGGCGGGTCCGTAGACATGCACATGGCAATCCGTCGCACCTGGCGGACAGGCCAGTTGGGGCCGGCGGAAAACTGGATCGGGAGGCTGACAGAGCGGAATCATGGAGGGATTGAGCAAAATCGACGAAGCGGGGATGACTACCAATACGCGATCATTCGAAGATGCGATCCTCGTGAAGCACCACTGGCACTTCCTTGTTCTTCTCCGAGTAGCCGTCGAAGGGTTTGCCCTCCAAGTCGATGCGAGCGAGCACATCGCTGTCTGGGTCGATATGCGCACCGATGCGCAAAATGACAAGTGGTTCGTCGTCTTCCTTGGCCTGGAACCAGTAGAAAACTCCCGCAGGTAGCAGTACGCAGTCGTTTCTGCCCGCTTCGCGCGCCTCTCCGTTCGGCCCATGGAATGTCGCTCGGCCTTGCAGGATGACGAACACATGGTCCTCGTTGGAGTGCGCGTGGATCTCGTTTTCGCCGCCGCTGGCGTAGGTCTTGAGCACGACGTTCATGTAGCGCGAGGCGCCCAGCACCTGGTTGGTCCGCCCCTGCATCGGCAATTGGGCACGAATATGGAAGAAGCTGGGCTGCCCCGGCCGGGTGAGACGTGCCATCTCCGCGCGCCATTCAGCTGCACTGTGGACGATCGGAGCAAAGCTGCGAGAAAGAGAAGTGGCGCTCATGGTTGGTTCCTTCAGGAGTGGAGAAAGTCAATCGATCTTGATACCGGCGTCCGCAATGACGGGACGCCAGCGCGCGGCCTCTGAGGCAATGAAACTGCGCAGTGCCTGGGGCGAACTGACGTCGGCCAGCAGGCCCGCGGCCAGGAGCTTTTCCTGTACGTCCTTGGCGGCGAGCGCCTGCGACAACGCCTGGCTGAGCTTGTCCACCACGTCCGCCGGCGTGCCCCTGGGCGCGAGCAATGCCATCCAGACATCAATATCGGGCAGCTTGACGCCCACGTCGGCCAATGTCGGCACATTCGGAAGCGACGGGATGGACCTGGTGCTCAGCCGTGCCAACGGGCGCAAGGTGCCCTTTTCAAAATGGGGCATAGCGGCCGTGATACCGTCGATGGTGAACGTGACGTCCTTGGACAGCAGACCCTGCGTCGTACCCGCACTGCCTTTGTATGGCACAGAGACGACCTCCTTGCCCAGCGTGCGTTTAAGCAGCTCTCCAGAGAGCTGCGAGGTAAATGTGCCAAAACCATAACTCAGCGCGGAGGGATCGGCCTTTGCCTGCGCCACCAGCGCTTGCATCGACTGCGGTCCGGTCTGATGGGTCACGATCACCAACGGGGTGGTGGCCACTTTGCCGATCGGCTCGAAGTCTCGGATGGGGTCGTAGGGCAGCTTCGCATAGAGGTACTGATTCATTACCAGCGTGCTGTCGATTGCCATCAGCAGCGTATAACCATCCGCAGGGGCTTTGGCGACGGCATCCGCGCCGATGATGGTGTTGGCGCCTGGCTTGTTGTCCACAACGATGGTCTGACGCATCGCCTGACCCATGCGCTGCCCCACCAAGCGGGCCAACAAGTCGGTGGGACCTCCGGCAGGGAAAGGCACGACCAGTCTGATGGGTCGATCGGGAAAATCGCGAGGGCCTTGCGCTTGCGCGAGGACCGGTAGGGCGGCGCAACAAAACGACGCGACAAAAGTGGCTGCGACCTTGGAAATCTTCATAGTGTTGTCTCCTGTGGCTGTTTCCGGTAACCGCGATTCGTTGTCACGGTGGCTTCCTGTTCCGAGTGAATTCTGTTGGGCCGTTGCAGGCAAGGCAATGCGGTGCAATCAATTCTCTGTATCGAAGAAATGAATGCAGAGCCGCTTCTCGCATGCAGACATGGGTAGCAGTTGTGGTGCGCAGCACGCCATGTACCGCGTACCGCAACGCTAGCAGGCTGCCAGGGTTGCTCGGTATGCCTTGCGGACCGGCGCCGCGCATACACACTTCCGCGTCGATGCAGCTAGGCAAAGCTCAAGTAACTGTGCTGCTGCCGGTTTCAACAACGCGGATTGAGTCTCCAATCAACCTAGGAATTGCACTGATGCCCCTGTGGATGCAGGCACTTTCCACAGCATTTTTCGTTGGTTGAGAGTGCATTCAAGCTTGATGACATCCAAAGTGGTTCCTAGGATTCGAGACTTCTTAGGAAGCCTCGAATTACCCACCACCGGAGACACCATGAAACTATCGATACCTTCGCGTCGCTCACTCCTCGCGACTGCGTCCATCCTCGCCGCGATCATGGGCCACCCTGCCATCGCGCAAGACAACTACCCCAGCCAGCCCGTCACCCTGGTCGTACCGTTCACGCCGGGGGGCAGCAACGATGTCATTGCCAGAATGATTGGTCAGCGGCTCAGCCAGATCTGGCAGCAACCGGTTGTCGTGGAAAACAAAGCTGGCGCTGCGGGCAGCATTGGCACCGACCATGTGGCCAAGGCCACTGCGGACGGCTACAAGCTGCTGATCACCAACAACAACACCATGTCGATCAATCCGGTACTGCTGCCGAACACGCCGTACGCCGTCGCGCGTGATTTCACCCAGATCACTCAGCTCGGCGTGGTTCCCGTTGTTCTGGTTGTGAACGCCAACGTGAAAGCCAAGACCGTCAAAGAGCTCGTCGACCTTGCAAAGTCCGCGCCTGGGAAGCTGTCCTATGCTTCTTCGGGCACGGGCAGCCCGCAGCACCTGTCAGCAGAGCTCTTCAAGTCGATGACGGGCACCGACATCATTCACGTCCCCTACAAAGGCGCGGCGCCGGCGATCACTGACCTGCTGGGAGGCCAGGTGGATCTGCAGTTCGGTGCCATCAACTCGCTGCTGCCGCACATCCGTAGCGGAAAGTTGCGCGCGCTGGCCGTCGGCGGCGCCCGGCGCGCGAGCCTGCTGCCCGATGTGCCCACTGTCGCTGAGGCAGGACTGCCCCGCTACGACAGCGAGATCTGGCTCGGCCTTGCTGCTCCTGCGAGGACGCCTGCTGCGGTCATCAAGCGGATCAGCACCGATGTCATCGGAGTCCTGGCGGAACCCGCGGTGAAGGAAAAGCTCGCCGAGCAAGGCATCGAAGCGCGATCCAGTACTCCTCAGGAGATGACCAAGCTCGTCGAGAAGGACACCGAGCGCTGGGCGAGCGTGATCAAGAGCGCAGGCATCAAAGCCGAATGAACGGAGCACTCAATTGAATTCCAGGCGACCAACCCCACTGCGCCGCGACGTGCCTGTCCCTAGCCATGGCCATGGCTACGGTAGCTTGTGGGCCAGCGACGCGATCGCGGAGATGATCCGCGCGCTCGACATCCCCTATGTCCTTCTGAACCCTGGTTCTAGCTTCCGGGGACTGCACGACAGCCTGGTGAACCATCTCGGGAACGTCGATCCCCAGATGCTCGTGGTTCTCCATGAGGAGCATGCGGTAGCCATCGCCCATGGCTATGCGAAGGTGACCGGAAAGCCCCTCGCGGCCATCGTTCACAGCAACGTGGGTCTGATGCACGCATCCATGGCGATCTTCAATGCGTGGGTGGACCGTGTGCCGGTCGTGGTCCTGGGCGCCACCGGCCCGGTGGATGCCGCCAAGCGGCGCCCCTGGATCGACTGGATGCACACCGCGCAGGACCAGGGCGCGCTCATCCGCGACTTCAGCAAGTGGGATGCGCAGCCGGCCTCCGTCGGCGCGTCTTACGAAGCGCTGCTAAGGGCCAAACAGATCGCACTGACTGCGCCCGCAGGTCCGACCTACGTGTGCTTCGATGTCTCCCTCCAGGAAACGCGGATCGACGCGATCCCCCCGCTGCCAGACGTCAGCCGCTATCCGGTTCCTTCGCCTGCGGCGCCCGCGCAGGAAGCGTTGGCACGGGCAGCGGACCTCCTTTCCTCTGCGGTTCGTCCGGTCATCCTCATGGGTCGGGTCTCCAGGTCGAGCGAGGCCTGGCGTCAACGCATCGAACTGGCCGAGAAGCTCAACGCGCAGGTTCTCACGGATCTGCGGGCCGGCGCTGCGTTCCCCACGGATCACCCGTTGCACGCGGCGGTGCCGGGCGTGTTCCTGACGCCGGACGCGGCCCGCACGCTGCGTGCGGCCGACGTCGTCCTGAGTCTGGACTGGTACGACCTGAGCGGGACGCTACAGCAGGCGTGGCGCAACGAGGACGTGGACGCCAAGGTGATCCAGATCTCGCTCGACCACTACAGCCATCGCGGCTGGAGCATGGACCACCAGGGCCTGCCGCCGGTCGACGTGTTCATGCCGGTCGAACCCGACGTCGCTGTTCCGCTGCTGTGTACCGCTTGCGCGAGCCGACCGGCCCGCAATGAGGCCGTGACGGTCACGGTCACCAGGTCGCCATCGCCGGAGGACGGCACCATCAGCATCGCGATGGTCGCGGATGCCCTGCGCCGGGCGGCCGGCAGTCAGCCCGTGACGCTGATCCGCGTGCCGCTGGGCTGGAGCGGAGAGATGGGCCATTTCCGGGATCCGCTGGACTACCTGGGCATGGATGGCGGCGCCGGCATCGGATCCGGTCCGGGCATGGCGGTCGGCGCGGCGCTGGCGCTGCGCGCCAGTGATCGCCTGCCCGTGCTGATGACGGGCGATGGTGACTACCTGATGGGTCTGACGGCGCTCTGGACGGCAGCGAACGCCGGCATCCCCCTGCTCACCATCGTCTGCAACAACCGCTCGTTCTTCAATGACGAATTGCACCAGGAGCGCGTCGCGCGTGACCGCGACCGCCCGGTGCAGAACCGCTGGATCGGGCAGCGGATCGGAGACCCGGACCCGGACCTCGCCCAGCTGGCGCAGGGCCTGGGACTGCAGGGCTTCGGACCGACATCCGACCCCGCCGAGCTCGACGAGGTCCTGGCTCGCGCCGTCGCTGCGGTGCGAGAAGGCTCGACCGTGGTCGTCGATGTGCGGGTGACGCCGGGCTACAGCGCCGCCATGGCGTCGGGCATGACACGGTCGCATGAGGATGCGCAAGGAGGTGGAGCATGAGCACGGATGCCATCGTCCTGCCGGACAGCGGCGACCTGAGCCCCTACGTCAAGGGCATCCTGCCCCGGTCGAGTGGCCTCTTCTGGGCGGGCCAGTGGCAAGGGGGCTCGGGGCAGACCATCCCGACCTTCAATCCGTCGACGGGCGAGCTCCTGGCCGAGGTCAACGCCGCAGCGGCGGCGGAGGTCGGCGCCGCGGTCGCCTCGGCGAAGGCCGCCTTTGCGGCCTGGGCCGACACGCCCCCGCTCCAGCGCGGCGCGCTGCTGCGGGAAGCTGCACGCCGCGTGCGGCAGCACGCGCGCGAGCTGGCCCTGCTGGACGCCGCCAACTGCGGCAACCCGGTGCGCGCCATGCAGATGGACGCCGAGATCGCAGCCACCCAACTGGACTATTTCGCGGGCTTGGTTCTCGAGATCAAGGGAGAAACCATCCCGACCGCGAACGGTGCGCTGAACTACACGCTGAGGGAGCCGCTCGGCCCCGTGGCCCGGATCTTTCCCTTCAACCATCCGTTCATGTTCGCTGCGGGGAAGATCGCCGCGCCGCTCGCGGCGGGCAACACGGTCGTCATCAAGCCGCCGGAACAGGCGCCGCTGTCGACCATTCGGTTGATGGAGATCCTGGACGGCCTGTTCCCTCCCGGCGTGCTGAACTGCGTCACGGGTGGCCGGGAGACCGGCGCCGCGCTCTCGGCGCATCCGGATGTCGCCGCTGTTGCGTTGATCGGAAGCGTCGGCGCGGGCAAAGCGGTCCTGAGGTCCGCCGCCGACACGATGAAGCACACGCTTCTTGAACTCGGCGGCAAGAACGCGATGGTCATCTATCCGGATGCCGATCTGCGCAGCGCGGCAGAGGGCGCCGTGCGCGGCATGAACTTCACGTGGTGCGGGCAGTCCTGCGGATCCACCAGCCGCTTGTATGTGCACCGGTCCATCCACGACGAATTCATGCAGAGCGTCGCGCGGGAACTCGCGCAGAAGCATCGGCCGGGCATTGCGACGCACTCGGACACGACCATGGGGGCGATGGCCAGCCGTGCTCAGTACGAACGCGCGCTGCACTACATACAGGCGGGCATCGAGGACGGGGCCACGCTGTTCACTGGCGGCAGCGCGGCGCGCGAGGCGCATCTGCAGGCCGGCCTCTTCGTCGAACCCACGATATTCACCGATGTGCGTCCCAATATGCGCATCGCTCGGGAGGAGATCTTCGGGCCCGTGCTCTCGGTGTTCTCCTGGGAGGACGAAGACCAGTTGTTCGCAGATGTCAACGCCATCGAGCTGGGGCTGACGGCCTCGGTCTGGACCACCAGCCTCAACACTGGTCTGCGTGCGGCCAAGCGCATCCAGGCGGGGTACTTGTGGATCAACGAATGCTCGATCCACATTCCGGGCGCGCCGTTCGGCGGCTACAAGCAGTCCGGTGTCGGCCGGGAGGAGTCCAAGGAAGAGCTGCTGGAGTTCACACAACTCAAGAACGTCCACGTGAAGCTCCGCTAGTAGGGGCCACTGCAGGCACGCCGGGGCCCTGCCCTTGACCGCGCTTCGCCCGCAGCAGGCTGAGGAGAGCCCGGCTAGCTGCCGCGCTCCGGCGTCGGAACGTACCGGGCGCGCGGTCGCCAGAGCCCGGTCGCGCCGCGCTGCTCCTGCACATGCGCCGCCCACCCGGCCATGCGCGCCACCAGGAAGATCACGCCCGCGGACCAGACCGGCAGCCCGAGCGCGCGCACCAGGCACACGACCCCGAACTCATGCCGCGGGTGATCGCCAAGCTCCTCTTGAGCCCATCGCACGAAGGCGGCCACCCGATCCATGTTGAACGCGTTGCCGGACAGCTCGGCGGCGAGGGACAGCAAGCACCTCGCGCGCGGGTCGCCGCGCGGGTAGAGGGGATGGGTAAACCCCGGGATGCGCTGCCCGTGTGCATGGAGGCGCAAGGCCTTCTCGCGCAATGCCGCTGCGGCGGGCCTAGCAGTGATGAACCGGTCCACGACCTCGTAGTGACGGGCAATCTCCGTCCCGGCGCTCGCGCAGATGCCCACCGCGATACAGTCGAACAGGCTCGCACCGCCCGAGGCGGCTGCGCGGACCGCCAGCGTGCCCGGCGGCAATTCATGGTCGGCGAGCAGCACGAGCGCCGCGTTCATGGCGTGGACTCGCTCCGGCGAGCTCTCGCGTCCGAATGCCCGGAGCAGGTTCGAAGCAATCGGCTCCGAGGGGTTCGGCCGCGTCGGCACACTGCCTGAACCGAGGTACCCGATCGCCTCGGCCACGACGCAGATCAGAAAGCGTGCATCGTGGGCGACGGCGCCCGCCGGATCGCTGGCCGCTGCACGCCCGCTCGCTCGTCCCAGCTGCAGGGCCAGCATGGCCAGTGCTTCATACACGAAATGCGGATCCCCACCCTGCAGGATCCCCCGGCATGCATCGGCAATCCTCGCCTGGTCGCGCGGGTGAATCCGCCACGCAGCGACTCCCGCAAGATCGAGCGGAGCTCCCCAGAGCAGTTCGCAGACCCTCTCGAACGGGACGTTCTGCTGCGCGAGCTCGCTGGCCAGATGGCCTCTGTAGCTGGGGCCAGCCTCGGTGATCTCCGTGATGCCGCTGCTCACGATGGGGGGCCCGTGGTCCATCGCGCCGGCCGCCACCGCCCCATGCCCCGCCCGCGCCGCAGCGCGTGCGACAACGCGCTCGATGTCCGCTCGGCTGTACAGGTGCGCCTTGGTTCCGGGCTGGGGAATGCTGCGGATGGCTCCCCGGCTCACATAGGCATAGAGCGTCTGCGGACGAACGCCCAGGAGAGCGAGACTGGCCTTCGCATCAATGAAATCCGGGGGCCGTGAAGGCGCGGGATCAGGGCGTGGGGTCATGAGGTCTCGCACGATTCCAGCTTATGGTGGTAAGACATGACCAAGAACCGCGATATGCCTCCACCGAAATAATTCGTCATCTAATTATTTCATATGCTATCGCTTGGTGGGAGTACTGTGCCCTACGGGCCCGATCATGGAGAAATTGGAGTGCTCGGGTTTTCAAGGGAACTTCACCAAGAATAAGGTGCAGTTGCAAACCAGACCTCGCAAGCTTGGACTTCATCGCCAGCAGAGTTAAATGCAACCTGCTCTTTGAGTGTGTTTTGCAAACTTTCTCCATTCCAGTCAACCACACCCTAGCCAATTACTCGCCTTTGTAAGGTATCCCGCACCAAGGTCCGCAGCCATCGATGGGAGAGATCCTCATGGTTTCGCTTATGCCAGATCTGGATGACTTCGACGCTCGGCGAAGCGAATGGCAGCGGCAGGGCGGTGATGCCCTCTTTGCCTTCGAATGCACTGATCAGGTCCATGGGAACGATGGCAGTCAGTCCAGTCTGGGGAATGATGGTTAAAAGGCCGAGATAGTGGGGAATCGTGGCCACCACGTTCCGATGAATCCCCATGGCAGCCATCGCCTTCTCGATAACTTCCTGGCTTCGGCCTTCCGTCCTGACGGCGATATGGAGCGCCGTCTGGAACGAGACAAGATCGAGTTCGCCACGCGCCGCAATATCCTTGTCGCCCGTAATGCACAGGAACCCGCTGTTGCGCAGTAGCCGCTGTTGAAACACGCCACCGTTCGTGATGTCGGGGAAGTACCCGATCGCTAGGTCGACGCCGCCGGATTCGAGGCCCTCCTCGAGCTTCTCCACGATCGGAGATACTGTTCTCAGCCGGACGCCCGGCGCATGGTTGCGCACCGCGTTGATCACCATTGGCATATAACAAGTCTCGCCGACGTCCGTCATACAAATCGTGAACTGCCGAGAGGACGTTCGCAAGTCCAGAGCTGCCCGGGAGAAGATCTGCCGGCGCGCGAGAGAAAGTGCCTGCCGGACCGGCTCGGCGACCTCCAAAGCCTTCAAGGTCGGCTGCATCTCGTTCTTGACGCGCACGAACATCGGGTCGTCGAAAGCCCTCCGCATCTTCGAAAGCGCATGGCTCATGGAAGGTTGGCTCAGGTTCAGTCGCTCCCCGGCCTTGGACACGCTGCGGGTCTCCATTAACGCCTCAAAGATAATGAGCAGATTCAAATCTTTGTCTGTGGGGTGCATCTTGTTCATGCTATGAACGCGTGTTTAGCACTGAGCCAGAGGTCGCGTGCCGCAAGTTTGAGGGTGCTGTAACCCGGCCCCTGCAACCGCAGTTTCTGAACATCTGACGCTTCACCACCTCGCCTGCATCGAGGTCACTGTGGTCTTCAGCACCGGGTAGCTTTCGAGCGTGGTATGCACCCGTTCGCTGCCACACAACAGAACGACCCCGTTAGCCACTAAAGCATCAAAGTCTGAGACGGCATTGAGGCGAGGTACCGCTGTCCGGATGAGGAGGACATCATTCTTTCATTAAGTCACTTTGGTAGTAGACGCATTCTGAAAAGCGTCGCTCACGACATTGTTTGCTCGACACCATTGTTTTGCCAGCAAGCCTGGTCGACTAGCGCCATCCACAGGCGGTACTGGCCCTACACATGCGTTAAAGCCCCTTCAAAGAAGTCTCAGGACGTGCAAGGTTTTCCGATCGTGAATTTGTAGAGCTTGCAGTTCTTCGCTCGACCCGTTGGTGCAGAGAGTTCTGCCCCGCCGACCTTAATGTCGTTCATCAATGATCCTCTTATTATCTTGTCTCAGCTAGCACCATTTGTCACTACCTGATTACACCATCCCGAATTTTTAACTCACTGACACAAGTGACCCATTGATCAAATCAAATTCTTGTCCTCTTGGTCGACGGACTCCTTTGAAACTCGACCATGGAAAGATCATTAGGCCATCTCAGCCGCTTTGTACCGCAGGAGACGTAAAGAGAAAGTTTACGATCCTGTGATCATGACTGCGAAAGGCTTTTTTCAATGGCTACGACCGCTGAGACAGGACCCTGAACATCCTCGAGCAATGCACGCCCTTCCTTTGTAAGAGCAATTCCTCGAAAATTGCGCTCAACCAAGCGTTTCCCTACGCACTTCTCGAGACGCGTTAGGCGTCTGCTCAGCGCTGGTTGAGCGAGGCGAAGCACTATTGCGGCTTCAGATATGCTCCGACAGTGGGCCACGACAACAAAAGCGCGGAGATCATCGAATACAAGAGTCGTCTGCATATTCCTAATTATCCCAATTGGCGTGATGCACTCAGTCTATTGGGAATAATTCAGTGATCGAGGGCGGCAATTTTTTCTTACGCCACTCCTTCGATCTGGGTGTGGGCATGCCTTTTCTCATGACGCTTTCAATCTGCTTGACACGAAAATTTTAAAAACAACCGCGAATGTTACAAGCATGTAGCCAATTAACTATTTACCCCCACAACTTCCGACTCTTGTGGCTTATTATCAAGATCCCCGCAAGCCGCGACGTGCAGCACGAAAAGCGTGGCGTGTGTGCAAAGCGAGTCCAAGTGCTGCCATTTTGGGATCCCTCCGGCCAAGAATTTTCTCTGCCAGAGGCAAGAATTCGCGTTCTTCCAGCCTCGCATGAGCTGTATACTGATCTACGAGTTTCTGAACAGCTGCTTCATCGATTTCGACAATGTGTCCTTTCGCGAGCTTCACCAGCTTGGGCTCTAAACGTACCCATTGAGACTCAATTTCCCTATGCTCTGCTGTAAGTCCATCCACCAACGTCCGAGCAATGGACTGTTCCTCTCCAGGCTCTGCATTGGCCAGGACAGCAGGAAACAAATCTCGCTCTTCTTCTGAGTGATGGTCAAACACTGCCACTCTGAAGAACGCTACAGTATCCTCAGCTATCTTCCGGGCACTGGTTGCCGCCTTAACAAGACTAGTGATTTCGCCAAACCTATTTAAGTGTGAAATAATTCCATCATGACAACTGGAAAAGCTATCAATGGGAGAATTACTGCTCAAGTTTGAGTCGGCGGTCATGCTAATGTCCTCATGAATTAATCAGGGTGATGTATGGCTATACTGAACGCCTCAGAGTAACCTTCAATCCTCGACGAAGGCCTCTTCGCGCTTCTTCTTCACGGCCGGCAGCAGGACGATCGTCAACAGCACCAGCGCCACCACCAGCAGGCTGGCCGAGATCGGACGGGTCACAAATACTGACCATTCACCTCGCGAGATTAACAAGGCGCGCCGCAGGTATTCCTCCATCATGGGCCCCAGGATCAGGCCCAGCAGGAGCGGTGCGGGCTCGCACCCCAGTTTGATGAAGACATAGCCGATCAGGCCGAACAAGGCGACCATCCAGATGTCAAAGCTGTTGTTGTTGGTCGAGTAGACGCCGATGGCACAGAACAGCACGATGGCCGGGAACAGCCACTTGTAAGGCACGGTCAGCAGCTTGATCCAGATGCCGATCAGCGGAAGGTTCAGGATCACCAGCATGGCGTTGCCGATCCACATCGAGGCGATCAGGCCCCAGAACAGTTCGGGGTTGCTGGTCATGACCTGCGGACCCGGCTGGATGTTGTGGATGGTCATGGCGCCGACCATCAGTGCCATCACGGCGTTGGGCGGAATGCCCAGCGTGAGCAGCGGGATGAACGAGGTCTGGGCGCCCGCGTTGTTGGCAGCTTCGGGCGCGGCCACGCCGCGGATATTGCCCTGGCCGAACGGGATCTCGCCTGCCTGCAGTTTGGTCTTCTTCTCGATCGTGTAGGCGGTGAAGGCCGAGAGCAGCGCGCCACCGCCGGGCAGGATGCCCAGCGCCGAACCCAGCGTGGTACCACGCAGCACGGCAGGCAGCATGCGCTTAAAGTCCTGGGCGGTCGGGAAAATGTGGTCTACCTTGCCGGTGAACACCTCGCGCTTCTCGTCCGGGTGCGACAGGTTCTGGATGATCTCGCCGTAGCCGAAGATACCCATCGCGATGGCGAGAATGCTGATGCCGTCTGTGAGCTCGGGGATGTCGAAACTGTAGCGGGCCACGCCGGAATTCACGTCGGTGCCGACCAGGCCCAGCAGGAGCCCCAGCACGATCATGGACAAGGCCTTGAGCAGCGATCCGGAGGCCAGCACAACGGCCCCGATCAGGCCCACCACCATCAGCGAGAAGTACTCGGCGGGACCGAATTCCAGCGCTACCTCCGTCAGCGGCGCGGCAAAACCGGCCAGGATCAGCGTACCCACGCAACCGGCAAAGAAGGAGCCCAGGCCGGCGGCCGCAAGGGCCGGGCCTGCCCTGCCCTTGCGTGCCATCTGGTAACCGTCCAGCACCGTTACTACGGAGGACGATTCGCCTGGCAGATTCACCAAGATGGCGGTGGTCGATCCGCCGTACTGCGCACCGTAATAGATGCCAGCGAGCATGATGAGGGCCGCCACAGGCGGTAGGCCATAGGTCGCCGGCAGCAACATGGCGATGGTGGCCAGCGGGCCGATGCCGGGCAGCACACCGATCAAGGTGCCCAGCAAGCAGCCGACGAAGGCGTAAATCAGATTCTGGAAGGTGAACGCGACGCCAAAACCCAGCAGCAGGTTGTTGATCAGATCCATGTTCTTGTTCTCCTCGGATCAGTTGGCCAGGAACCAAGGCAGCACGGGAAACTGCAGATTGAGCAATTTCACGAAGGCCACATAGCTGCCAACGGCCAGGATCGTCGCCAAAATGATCGACTCCCTCAGTTTGCAGCCTTGTCGGGCGTAACCGGACAATGTGACTAGGCCGAAGATGGCGACGATGAAACCGAATGGAGGCAGTCCAAAGGATGGCACGCCCACCAGCAAGGCACCGAACAGCAGGTTGGCGCCCAAGATGAACACCAGAGGGCGCCAAGCGATCGAACCGATCCGGTCGCCACCCGGAGGGCCGCTGCGGAATGAATTCACAGCGACCAGTGCACCCAGGCCGACCAGAATCAGGCCGAGCATGAACGGAAAATAACCGGGCCCCATGCGGGCCGCTTGTCCAATCTCGTAGTCCACGGCACCCCAGGCGAACGAACTTCCGACGATCATGAACATGAGGCCGGACAAAAAATCTCTCTGACTAACCAATGGCACAACTTGTCTCCTAATTTTCTGCATGCTTCTTAGTTATCGAAGATTATTATTTTATACCTAAGCATTCAAGGAATAACGTTAGGGTATACACCTAGGAAAGGTAACGCGACGCCCTTATCGACAGAGTTGGTATCTAACTTCGCCGGATCCACTTTCCACTTGAGGTGTGTCCTTCGAAGCGTTACGCGAAAATCAGCGGCGCGGACTCCGGGTACCAGAAGCGAGCAATGGCTTAGTCGCCGTGGGGATGGCCGGTTTGAGCTGGGTGCAAGGCGCCTGGAGTGTCGAATGGGGCCGCCCGGATAGTGCCGACGCATTCTCCAAATCCGATCCGCTGTGCTCCTTCGCGCTCGCACCAAGCGCGCAAGGAAACCGTATCTCCATCCTCCAGGAAGATTCGACTCTCTCCCGAAGGCAGCGTGATGGCTTCGCGCCCTCCGATGGTTTTCTCGATCAGTGAGCCAGCCTGCGAGGGATGTGGTCCGGACAGTGTGCCGGAGCCGAGCAGATCTCCTGCGTTGAGATTGCAGCCCCCGGCCGCATGGTGTGTCAGCAGCTGGGAGGGCGTCCAGTAGGCGGCTTCCACGAAGCTTGAGCGTGACAGGCACACAGGCTGGCTGCCCACATGCTTCATTTTCTCTGTTTGGAGCAAGACCTCGAGTTGGACGTCGAGCGAGCCGCGGGCCATGTTCTCGTCAGACCGCAGGTAGGGCAGCGGCTCGGGATCACCCTGTGCTCGCCGGCAGTAGGCCCGAAACGGTGCCAATGCCTCAAACGTCACGATCCAGGGAGACAAGGTGCTGGCGAAGTTCTTGGACAGAAACGGACCCAGAGGCTGGTATTCCCAGGGCTGGATATCCCGAGCAGACCAGTCGTTGAAAAGCGCCACGCCAAACAGGTGGCTTTCGGCATCTTCGATGGGGATGTGCGCACCTCGCCGATTGCCCGGGCCTACAAAGAAGCCGAGTTCCAGTTCGTAGTCCAGGCGCTTGCTGGGCCCAAAGTCTGGCGTGTCGGCGGTGCCCTTGCTCTGGCCGTGTGGGCGGTAGATGGGCTCACCGCTGACAACCACCGAAGAACTGCGACCGTGGTATCCGATGGGCACCCACTTGTAGTTCGGAAGCAGTGGGGTATCTGGTCTGAAAAGCCGACCAACGGCCGTGGCATGGTGGATGCCGATGTAGAAGTCGGTGTAGTCGCCGATGGTCGCGGGCAGTGCATGCTCCGCCGCCGATTGCGCAACCAGGCATGCTTCCAGCGCATGGCGCTCGTTCGCGCCTTCACGCAGCGCGCGCGACAGCGCCAGTCGCAGCGCGGACCAAGCGGATGTGCCCATGGCCATGAAATCGTTGAGCCGTTCGCGCGATGCCGAGACCGCTGCGCCCTGAGCCAGACCGTTGAAGACACCTCGATGAACCGCCGAAGCCAAGTCGAGGATCTGGTCTCCGATCGCAACGCCTCCTCGAAACGACTCGTTGGATCCGCGTCGCCGAAAGATACCGAAAGGCAGGTTCTGAAGGGGAAAGTCCGTCGCGCCGTCGTTCGCCGAGGCCACCCAACTGCGCAGGTCAATCGAGTGGGTTTCGTTCAAGGGCGTCATGCTTGTGTCGGGTTGAAGTGCTTCTTGAGGTCTTGCCAGCAGCGGTAGTAATCGTGTTGCAGCTGAGCGGACTCCATGGCGAACCTCGTTGGCCTGAGTACTTCGTTTGACTCGAACATGAAGGCCATGGTCTCGGTCAGATAGTCCGCTCGCGCTGTGTCTGCAGCGCTGGCTTTGGCAAACGTGTCTGCGTCAGGGCCGTGCGCGCTCATGCAGTTGTGCAGGGACGAACCACCCGGCACGAAACCTTCCGCCTTGGCGTCGTAGGCGCCGTGAATGAGCCCCATGAATTCGCTGGCGACATTGCGGTGGTACCAGGGTGGCCTGAAGGTGTCCTGCGCTACGAGTATGCGAGGCGGAAAGATCACGAAATCGATGGTGTCGACACCCGGGGTGTTGCTGACGGATTGCAGCACGAGAAAGATCGAAGGATCTGGATGGTCGTAGCTGATTGAACCGATGGTGTTGAAACGCCGCAGGTCGTACTTGTAGGGGGCGTGGTTGCCATGCCAGGCAACCACGTCCAAAGGGCTGTACCCGATGCGCGCGCTCCAGAGATTGCCCTGGAAGCGGGCGACCAGTTCGAAATCGCCTTCCCGGTCCTCGTAGGCCGCGACGGGGGTAGAGAAGTCGCGCGGGTTCGCCAAACCATTGGAACCGATGACGCCGAGGTCCGGCAGCTTCAGGGCGGCGCCGAAGTTCTCGCACACGTAGCCGCGCGCGCGGGCGTCTGGTAGCCGAACCTGAAAGCGCACGCCTCGGGGAATCACGGCGATCTCCTGGGGTTCCAGGAGCAGGCGCCCCATTTCCGTTGCCAGCTCAAGGCGACCCTCCTGGGGGACGATGAGCAACTCCGCGTCGGCGTCGTACAGGAAGCGATCTTCCATCGACCGGTTGGCGGTGTACACGTGAATTGCACAGGCCGCATTCACCGCCATGGTGGTCATGCCATCGATGAAGTCGGTGGGCTGCCCAGGCAAAGGGAGCGGATCCCAGCGCAACTGGTTCGGCGTCACCGGCGCATCGTCGGCCCGGCTGATCCATCGACCTGAATCCAAAAGCACAAAAGGCTGGTGCATGGTGGATGGTCGAATGCGGTACAGCCAGGCGCGGCGGTTGGCATGCCGGGGCGCGGTGAACGCCGTGCCAGAAATCTGCTCGGCATAGAGCCCATAGGGTGCGCGTTGTGGTGAGTTGCGCCCTTGAGGGAGCGCCCCGAGGAGCGCTTCAGAGGCAAACTCGTTGCACATACCCGTTTGGTAGGTGATGGGAATGTCCGGCATGATTTCGTCACTCGGTGATTCGTGATGGCATGAGGAGGGAACGAAGCGTTTCAATTCATTCGGCACGCGCGCCGGTTTCTTTGATGACCTTGGACCAACGCACCGTGTCTTCGTGCATGAGTGCCTTGAGGGCAGCCGGGGTCGACGGAGTCGGCTCCAGCCCTTGCGCTTCCAGAGAGGCCTTTACGGCAGGGTCGCGCAAAGCCCGGCCGACAGATTCTTCGATCTTGGCAGCGATGTTGGCTGGTACACCTGTGGGGGCGACGAGGCCAATCCAGACCTCGCTGCGGAAGTCTTTGAAGCCGGCGCTGGCCACGGTCGGAACGTTCGGCAGGTAGGACAGAGGCTGCTCGCCACCCACCGCCAGCGGGCGCAGGGCGCCGGTCTTGATGTGGGGCAGCACCGAGTTGGCGACGCCAAAAAGCACCTGGATCTGGCCACCGAGCAGATCCGCGACCACGGGCTGCGCACCACGGTATGGAACGTGCACCATATCGATACCAGCCATGCTCTTGAAGAGTTCCCCAGTCAAATGGTGTGGCGTGCCGACACCAGCGGAACCATAAGACAGCTTACCTGGCTGGGCTTTGGCCAGCGCCACCAGCTCCTGGGTCGACTTCGCAGCGACATCGGGGTTGACGACGAGGACAAAAGGAACGCGCCCTAACTGGGTGATGGGAACGAATTCCTTGACCGGGTCATAGCCAGCGCGCCCATCTGGATAAAGGAAAGGGTTGGTGACGAAGTTGTTGGCAACCACCAGCAAGGTATAGCCGTCAGGTGCCGCCTTCGCGGCCAGCTTTGTTCCAAGATTGCCGCCAGCCCCGGGACGGTTTTCGACGATCACCGGTTGCTTCCAGTACTCGCTGAGCTTTTGTCCTACCGTGCGGGCAAGAACGTCGTTGCTTCCGCCGGCGGTGAAGGGAACCACGATCGTGACGGTCTTGCTGGGGTACTCGTCGGCATGGGCCGGCAGCGCAGCGTTCAGCCCGAGAAGCGCAAGCACAAGCGCTTTGGTGGCGCGGCCAAGGGCAAGAGGTTTGAGCATGTTCATGAGGATGTCTCCTTGTGTTATCGATGGGAAGGGGAAAGCGATTCGAACTATCCGGCGCCGCGCACGGTATCTACCAATTGGTCCGGAGAAGTCACCTGGGCGCCGCGCCAAGCGACATGGCCATCCGGTCGGACCAGTACGAGGGGGCGCTCATATGCGGCCGCCACATCAGCTTGCTCGATGGATTCGATCCGGAATGGGACGCCTTTTGCGGCAAACGCCTCGGCCAACGTGTCCGCCTCGTGCTGAAGCCTCGGGTCGGTGCACACGAGCACGAACCCGTGGCCGAACAGATCAAGCGTCGAGCGGCCATCGCTGAGCCATACGTGCGGCGCGCGCGAACCAGGCCGCGTCGTGGGGATGTAGGTCGAGTATTCATCCGGGGTCGGCGTCGTGCCGTCCGGTATGCAAATGGGAGAGTCGTCGTAGCGGTGGCCGAGTTGCAGACCCAGCGACTCCCACTCCACCCGGGTCGATTCGCGCAGGCGTCGGCCAAGGTCCTGGCGCACTTGCTCTCCTTCGGGCGTCAGGTCGCAGACCGCTGCCGGGCTGGGGGTGTCTTGCCATGCCCTGAAGTTCTGGGTGGAGAAACCGATGTTGCGTCGCGCGACCGGTCGGCGCTCGGCATCGTAGCTGCGCAGCAGGGCAGGACCGCCCCAGCCCTTGACAAGTCCTTCGAGCTTCCAGCCAATGTCCAGCACCTCCTGCGTACCCGTGTTCATGCCCATGCCGCCCGTTGGCGACATCGTGTGCGCCGAGTCGCCGACGAGGACAACGCGCCCCTGGTGGTAGCGATCGGCGAGCATCTCGCTGCGTCGCCAGGGGATGGTGGAGTCCACATGAAACGCGACATCGTCGCGACCGATCGCTCGGCGGACCCAGGCCGCCGCGTCGAAATTCTTGAGGTCCATCTTCTCTTCGGTACCCAGCACGGTCAGGCGCCAGATCTCATTCCCGTCGACGACCGTCAGGTTGCCCCAGGTCCCCTCCGGGCCAACGAAGAGATAACGCTCGGCAGGCCCCATTTTGTGTTGGTTCACCAAGCCTGGCGCGTGGAGCAGGATGTTGACGGAGTAGCTGAGCAGCTTGCCTTCCATCTTGATGCCGACCTGCTCCCGAACACTGCTGGTGGCACCATCGCAACCGAGCAGGTAGTCGGCGCGGATCGTGACCGGCTCGCCCGTGTTCAGATCGGTGACCACCGCCGTGACGCCTTGGTCGTCCTGCTGCAACGATTCGAAGCGGTGCCTGAAGAGCAGCCTGGTTTTCGGTTCCGCTCGTGCAGCATCGGTAAGGATGGGCTGTAGCCACAACTGAGGGCAGCGCTGCTTCTTTTCGGGCGTCTCGGGCGGTGTCGGCGCATCGCGCATGCTCGGGTACTTTTCCTGGTCGAGCAGCAAGCCGTTGAGCGAGGTGCAGAAGACCATGGAAAGCTCATAGTCCTCCGGGAAACCGCACTCGCGCACGCGCTGGGCCAGACCCCAGCGCCGGAACAACTCCATCGTCCGCATCGCGATGAGGCCGGTGCGCGGGTGCTCGATCGTCCCGTCACCCTCGTCCACAAGCATCGATTCGATACCCCTCCAGCCCAGCTCGATGGCCATCGAAAGGCCCACCGGGCCTCCACCCACGATCAGCACAGGCGTCTTGATCATTGTCTCCATAAGTTCGTTTCCTTGATGTGTTTTTGATCCGTTCGAAAAATGATCTTCGAGAAAGGCAACCACGTCCAATCGATATTGGAGAGAAATAGAATTCAGGATATGAATATCAAGACGTTCGACTTGAACCTGCTGAGGGTCTTCGCCGCTGTCTATGCGGAGCGCAATGTTTCCAAGGCGGCTGTCGCTGCGGGTCTGTCGCAACCCGCGATGAGCAATGCGTTGCTTCGGCTGCGCAAGGCCTGCTCCGATGTGCTGTTCATCCGGACATCGCGAGGCATGGAGCCCACTGCGCTGGCCGAGGAACTCATCGATCCGGTTAGGCACGCGCTGTCGATCCTCCAGGCGTCCTTGGAACACCCTCACGGCTTCGATCCGCGAGAGTCCGAACGGACGTTCAAGATCCTCATGTCAGATGCAGGTGAAGCCATCGTTCTGCCCCAACTGGTACCCGCAGTGCTCAGGGAGGCACCTCACGTGCGCATCGAAGCGCTACGGCGCCCCAATGAGCTCTATTCGCAGATGCTTCAGAGTGGAGAAGCGGATCTCGCCATCGGAAACCTCGCGTTTCTGAAGACCGGGTTTTACCAACAGCGCCTCTTTGGCGACCCCTACTGCTGCCTGGTGCGAAGAAAGCACCCGTCGATCAGTGGCGAGTTGACTCTTAAGCAGTTCCTGGAAGCGCAGCACGTTTCGGTTGCCACTGGAAACGCAGACGCCTTGGTCGAGCGCACGCTTGCGAAGATGCGTGCGAAGCGCAAAGTCGTCCTGCGCGTGACCCACTACCACGTCGCGGCAGATGTCGTCGAGCGGTCCAACCTGGTGGTCACCGTTCCCCGCAACGCGGCGCGCAACGCCCGGGGCGTTCAGATTCTTCCTGTACCCTTGAAGATCCCCGCCGCGGATGTGCGCCAGTTCTGGCACAGTCGCGCGCACAAGAATCCGGCCAACCAGTGGCTGCGGTCGATGCTGGCCAAGCTCGTGTTCGAATAGTCACGGCGAAGGTTGACGGGTCTTCTCAACTGGATCCCTGCTGCCCCATGTATCTGGCCCGAGGCCGCAGCATGGCGCCGGTCAGGCGTTGCTCCAGTGCGTGGGCGATCCAGCCCGTGGTGCGTGCGAGGGTGTGCAGCATCGCGCCCGTTCCGTTGGGCAGCCCCATCGCCTTGCAAAGCATCACGAGGGAGGCAAACACATTCGGATGCTGTCCCGCCTGGCGGGCGCCAACCACCAGCGCCCGTATCTTCGGCGTGTCAGGGCCGTGCGACGTCAGGCGTTCCATCATGTCGAGCAGCACCACCGAGCGGGGGTCCTCTCCTTCATACAGGGGATGGTTGAAGCAGGGCAGTTCGTTGCTCATGAAGCCCATGGCCGCCGCCAGCGACAGAGCGTCTTCGGACTCCAGTCGCGAAGGCAGCGCGTCGATCAGGGCCTCCACTTCCACGGCGCCGCCCACCTGCATCGCTCCGGACTGGGTCAGCATCGCGGTGGCGACGCAGGCGTGCAGGTCGGCGCCCGTGGAGGCGCATATCCGTGCCGCGAACGATGGCGCCGACAGTTCGTGCTCTGCGGACATCACCAGCGCGGCATCGATGGCCTGCACGGCATCCACACGGTCTCCCAGGCCGAGCCCGCGGGCGATGCACTGCGCCACGAACTCGCCCTCGCGGGGAGCGGAAAACCGCGCGTCCGGCCCGAAGACGCCGGCCGTGCCGGCCAGGGTCTGCAGCAGTCGCCGGTACGTCGCAAGACCGGTCGCCTGTATGTCATCTTCGGCCTGCTCGAATGCCGACAGCGAGGTCGCCAGCAGCGTCAGCAGCTTGAGCGGCGTGACCCTGTCGGCCGGGTGCGAGGCGAGCTTGATCAGGTGCTCCAGTGGCCGGGTTTCCTGCAGGGCTGGCCATGCAACGTCCCGGGTGCGCGCAAGCCCCGTCCAGATGAGTTCGCTCGCGAATTCGAATGATCGTCCGTCGCGCACCAGGTCGCGCGCAAGTACGCCGCGGTAGCGTGGCCCCTGGGCCGTGATCTCGCTGATCCACGTCTGTGCGATGGGTTCCCCGTAGCGCAGGGAGTGCGAGACCTGCGGTCCGCCCGAGCGGGCGGCGGCCCGGCTTCTGAGTTTCTCGACATCGGCCTTGCGGTAGAGCTTGGCCTTCACGCCCGGGCGCTGCACCGTCTTGATGAGCCCTCGGCTGACGTAGGTGTACAGCGTTTCCCGGCGCACACCCAGGGTCGACGTTGCTTCGGCGCTGCTGACGTACTCAACGTCGTTGATCTGGCGCTTCTGGCGTCGCGTCTTTGTATTTTCTTTCGGCGGCATAGGGTTCTCCCGGTGAAATACGTCGATTCTCACATCGATCTATACATTGATCAATGTATTGCCTAACATCCGCGGCACTCCGTCAACACCCTTTTGAAAGGACAACCACCATGCAAGTCGCCGAGCAACAACTCCTGGACCTTCGTCCCAAGTTCAAGGAAACCCGCAAGAAGCTGCTCAGCGCACGGCACCTGCCGGGCGAGGTGTACAGCTCGCCGGAAATCTACGACATGGAGAAGCAGCAGATCTTCATGAAGTACTGGCTCTCCGTGGGGCGTGTCGAGGAGATCCCCAACGTCGGCGACTACTACACCTTCCAGGTGATGAAGGAGTCGATCGTGGTGTCGCGCCCTGCGCCCGATCAGATCGTCGCCTACATGAACCAATGCCTGCACCGAGGGGTCGAGGTCGCGGTGGGCAGCGGCAACGCCAAGGAGTTCAGCTGCCCCTACCATGCGTGGCTGTACGACGTGAGCGGCAAGCTGGTGGTCGCGCCCGGCATGAAGGCTTCGGAGGTCGATCTGAAGAACTGCAGCCTGCGGCAACTGCACGTCAAGATCTGGCGCGGCTGGATCTTCGTGAACTTCAGCGACGAACCGATGTCCTTCGAGGACTACATCGCGCCCTTCGAGGAGCCGCTGTGGTGGTTCCAGACCGACCAGTGCAAGCTGGCGCAGAAGGTCGAGATCGACGTCAAGTGCAACTGGAAGTTCCTGGTCGAGAACCTGATCGACATCTACCACGTGGGCGTCATCCACAAGGGGACGTTCGGCGGCTTCGTCAAGGGCGAGCAGGTCCGCTTCAACCTGCTGGCCAATGGCGGCTGGCATACCCAGTACGAAGCGCGCCCACACTCGAAGTCCGGCGACCAGGTCTTCCCGACGCTGCCCTGGGCACAGGACAAGCCCAGCGGCATCGCCTGCAAGGCGGGCATCTATCCCAACCTGAACCTGTCGATGCGTGCCGACAGCGTTCGCATGTGGCACATCTGGCCCATCTCGCCCACGGAAACCCGGGTCATCTGCTACCTGCTGTTTCCGCAAGCCGCTTTCTCGATCCCGAACTACGACGAAGAGATGGACAAGTACGTCGGCTTCGTGCGTCAGATCATCGCCGAGGACGCGGTGATGGTGGAGGGCATGCAGAACACCGCGGGCTCGAAGTTCTTCAAGCCCGGCCCGATGTCGCCGCTGGAGGAAGCGCTGTACCACATGGAAAACCACTATATCGACGCGATGACGTCGCAAGACTGAGGCAGCCGCCATGGGAACAACTGTGTGGAGACAGCATGCACGATGAATGGATCAATGTAGGCAGCGTTGCCGATGTCGACGAGGACGACACGCATTCGGTGGAAGTCGACGGCAAGCGGGTGTGCCTGTACAAGCTCGGTGGAGAAATCTATGCGACGGACGGTACGTGCACACATGGCGAGGCGGATCTGTCGCTGGGCATGGTGGTCAACTCCTGTCTCATCGAGTGCCCCTTGCACGAAGGCACCTTTGATATCAGAACCGGCCGCGCGGTGGACGCCCCTTGCACCGAGCCGCTGCATTGCTACCCGGTCAAGGTCGAGCAGGGGGTCATCTACCTGCGGCCCGTCCGCTGAGCACCTGATCGGGAAACAGAGATGGATGTTGTCATCGTAGGAGCCGGCCAGGCCGGCGCTTGGGTCGCCCGGTCGCTGCGGCAGGGGGGGCACGAGGGGGGGATCACGCTGCTGGGCCGGGAGTTGCACGCGCCGTACGAGCGGCCCCCCCTGTCCAAGGGGGTGCTCAGCGGGACGGAGGCACATCCGCCGGTGCTGCTTGACCCGCAACAGTGCGATGCCTTGCGTGTGGATTTCCGGCCGGGTGTCGAGGTGGTCGACATCGATCGCTCCCGCCACCAGGTCCGGTGCGCGGATGGCTCGGTGGTTCCCTACGACAAGCTCGTGCTGGCCACCGGCGGGCGTCCCCGGCCGTTGTCGTGTCCTGGCGCGGACCTGCCCCATGTCCATGCCTTGCGAACGATCGAGGACTCCATGGCCATCGCCAGGCAGTTGGTGCCTGGCAAACGCTTGCTGGTCATTGGGGGTGGATGGATCGGGCTGGAGGTCGCGGCGACGGCGAGGGCGAAGCAGGTCGATGTCATGCTGCTGGAGGCGGGCTCCCGCCTGTGTGCGCGGTCGCTGCCGCCCCGGTTTTCAGAGCTTTTGCTTGAGAAGCACCAGCAAGAGGGTGTCGAGGTCCGCTTGTCGACAACGGTCTCGTCGATCACTGCCGGGCGTCAGCGCACTCTGGCCGTGCAACTGCCCGGCGGGGCGCAGGAGTTCGACGCGGTCGTGGTCGGGATCGGGCTGCTGCTCGATACCGGCCTGGCCGAGACCTGCGGGCTGGAGGTCCGGGACGGCATTGTCGTCGACCAGGCAGGAAGAACGTCCGACCCCGACATCTATGCGGTGGGCGATGTGGCCAACCAGCCCAGCACCTGGGCAGGCGGCCGCTTGCGCCTCGAATCGTGGGCCAACGCCCAGAATCAGGCGATCGCCGTAGGCAAGGCACTGGCCGGAGAAGACGTGGCCTATGACGAGATACCCTGGTTCTGGTCCGATCAGTACAACCTGAACATACAGGTGCTGGGGATACCGCTGAACGATGTGGAAGGCATTCAGCGCGGATCAGTGGAGTCGGGCCAGTTCTCCGTGTTCCAGTTCTCGGGCGAGCGATTGCACAGCGTGATCTCGGTCAATGCGCCGCGGGACATCAAGGTCGCCAAGCGCTGGCTCAAGCAGGGGACTTGTCCGTCTCCAGATGTGATCGCAGATCCATCGGTGCGCCTCGACAAGCTTGAGCGCTCAGCGTGAACCCTTGCGCCAATTGGCAGAGTTCAATCGGTTGTCGCGCCGGCTTTCGCTGAAAGCTCGCGCGAGGCGTCCAGCAGCAGCGCCACAATCTGCTGCACCCGCGCGTCGTCCAGACGGGCGCTGGGTCCGTAGACGACGAGCGACCCCATGACTTTGCCGCCTGCGGCGCGGAACGGCACCGCCATGGCCACGGCGCCCTTGATGAGTTCGTCGCGGCTGATGGCATAGCCCGCCTCGCGGATGCGGGCCAGCCCTTCGAGGTAGGCTGGCTGCTGATTGGGCGGCACCTTGCCATCGAGGTAGCTCGCCGCGTCCTTCACGAAAGCCAGAATCGCTCGCCCGCTCGCGCCCTGGATCACGCTCTCGCTGTGGCCCACGCCGCGCTTGAAACTCAGCGGCTGCGGGCTGGGCATCTCGGCCACACAGACCCGCTCCCGGCCGTGGTGCACCAGCAGCGCGACAGTCTCGCCGGTCTGCTCCCACAAACGCCGCATCATGGGCTGCGACAGTTCCGCCAGGTCCAGGCCGGAGGTCCAGACGTGGGCCAAGTGCGCCACCGAGGGACCGAGCTGGAAGCGCTGCGGCTCGCCCGAGGCCACGATGAAGCCGCGCAGCTCCAGCGTGCGCAGCAACCGGTAGAGCGTGGGCCGGCTCAGATCGATGCGCCGCAGCAACTCGCTCGCGCTCAACTGCCGGTCGCCCGCCCTGAAAGCCAACAGGATGTCCAGCGCGCGGTCCACCGCGCGCACCCCTTCCCCCGGCTTCTCCACCACCGGCCCGCGGTCCGCGCTGTCATCGCTCATGGTCGTCCCCACGTTGCTCCGTGTCTGTGATGGTTGATTGTACAAAATATGTCCATCAGATGGACAACATGTTCATTCTGTTTGACTTAAATCAAGCCCATCCAAATAATGGACATCCGTCTCATACAACGTACAACCTCTGGAGCCCACATGAACAAGGAAATGTCTGAAACGCTCACCCGCGTCGGTCCCGGCACGCGCATGGGTAAGTTGCTGCGCCGTTACTGGGTACCGGCACTGATGTCGAGCGAGATCGCCGAGCCGGACAGCCCGCAGGTGCGCGTGCAGCTGCTGGGTGAGAAGCTGCTCGCGTTCCGCAACTCCGACGGCCAAGCCTGCCTGATCAGCGAGTTCTGCTCCCACCGCGGCGTGTCGCTGTACTTCGGCCGCAATGAGGAAAACGGCATTCGCTGCGCCTATCACGGCGTCAAGTTCGATGGCATGGGTCAGTGCGTTGATGTGCCGTCATCGCCCCAGGCTTGCGCCCGGATGCACATCAAGGGCTACCCCTGCATTGAGCGCGGCGGCATCGTCTGGACCTACATGGGCCCGGCCGACCAGCAGCCTGCAGCGCCTGAGCTTGAGTGGTGCACGTTGCCGGCCGAGCACGTGTTCGTCTCCAAACGGGTGCAGTACTCGAACTATCTGCAGGCCATGGAAGGCGGCATCGACACCGCGCACGTATCCTACGTGCACAGCTTCGAGGTTGACGGCGACCCCATGCACCAGGGCGTCAAGGCGTTGGACTACATCAAGGCCGACGGCAACGTGAGCTTCGAGATCGAGAAGCAACCCTTCGGGCTGAGCCTGTTCGGCCGCCGCCTGGGCGAACCCGACTCCTATTACTGGCGCATCACGCAGTGGCTGTTCCCCTGGTTCACCCTGATCGCGCCCTTCGGCAAACACGCGCTGGGTGGACACGTGTGGGTGCCAATCGACGACCACAACTGCTGGGCCTGGAGCATCAACTGGCAGCCCGATCGCCCGCTCACGACTGAGGAGCGCTCCGCCATGGAGGCCGGCAAGGGCATCCATGTGGAATACGAAGCTCCTGACAGCTTCATTCCTAAGTACAACCGCGACAACGATTACGGCATGAACCGCCAGGCCCAGAAAGACAAGCGCTCCTACAGCGGAATCTTCGGTTTCGCGGCCCAGGACTACTCGTTGCAGGAGAGCATGGGCCCGATCCAGGACCACGAAGCGGAAATGCTGCTGCCCACCGACAAGGCCATCGTGATGGCGCGGCGCATGCTGCACGAGGCCGCGCTGGGCCTCGAAGAAGGCCAGACGCCGCCGGCGCTGGACGCAGGCGAACAGCACGTGCGACCGGCTGGCGTGCTCCTGCCCCGGGACCAGGACCCCGTCGAATGGGCACGCGAGAACCTGGCCGCAGCCATGAGCAAGCCGGTCTTCAGCCTTTGACGGCACGATCTTTCATTCCCATGACAACACGGAGACAACCCATGACATTCACCCGCAGGCTCCTCACCACCGCATTGGTCGCCGCAACGATTCCTTCCGCTTGGGCGCAGGGCACGCCCGACTGGCGCCCCAGCAAACCGGTGCGCATCGTCGTACCCATCGTCGGCAGCACCAACGACGTGTTGGCCCGCCTGGTCGCGCCCGAGCTGCACAAGGCATTTGGTCAGCCCTTCGTCGTGGAGAACAAACCCGGTGCGGGCGGCAACATCGGTGCGCTGGATGTCTCGCGTGCCGCGCCCGACGGCCACACCCTGCTGGTGGGCTACAACGGGCCACTGGCCATCAACGTCACGCTGTTCGACAAGATGCCCTATGACCCGACCAAGGACCTGGCACCCATCACGCTGGCGGTCAAGGCACCGCAGTACCTGGTGGCCACCCCATCGGCCGGGTTCACCAGCGTGCAGGATTTCATCGCCAAGGTCAAAGCCAATCCCGCTCGGTACTCCTACGGCTCCGTGGCCATGGGCAGCGCCTCGCACCTGACCATGGAGATGATGAAGTCGGCGGCCGATTTTCGGATGACGCATATCCCTTATCGAGGGGCCGGGCCTGCGCTTGCGGATCTGATCGCGGGCAATGTGCAGGCAGGCTTTTTCGTGCCGGGCAACGTGCAGGGGTTCGTCAAGGAGGGGCGTCTCAAGCTGCTGGCCTCGACCGGTCGACAGCGCTTTCCGAGCACGCCCGACATTCCCACGCTTTCGGAATCGGGTCTCAAAGACTTCGAAGCCACTTCATGGATCGGCTTCCTCGCGCCGCCGGCCACGCCACCAGAGATCATTGGTCGTTACCACGCGGAGATCGTCCGCATCCTGAAGTCGCCTGAGATTCAGAAGCGGCTGCACGAGATGGAGTTTGAAGTTGTTGCCACCACACCCCGCGAGTTCAGCGACTGGATCGGCACCGAGATCACGCGCTGGGGCAAGGTCATCAAGAGCACTGGCGCCAAGGTGGAGTGAACTGAGATGAGCACTTCCCGACTGGCGGGGCGCACCGCGCTGATCACTGGCGCTGGTGCCGGCATCGGTGCAGCCGCCGCCTCGATCTTCAGCCGCGAAGGCGCGGCCGTGCTGATGGTGGACGCGAATGCGCAGGCCCTTGAGCGCACGCGCGCCGCGATCGAGCAGGCACAGCCTGGCGCGCGGCTGGCTTGCGTCGCGGCCGACGTGGCCGACGAGGCGGCCGCGCACGCGGCGGTAACGCAATGCGCCACGCTTTGGGGCGGACTGGACATCTTGGTCAATAACGCGGCCATGCGCAACTACAGCGCCGCCGCCGATGCCACGCCCGACGAATGGCAGGCCATGGTCGGCGTCAACCTGGTGGGCATGTCCAACTACTGCCGCGCGGCGCTGCCGGCGCTGAGGCGCTCGGGTGTCGGCAGCATCGTCAACGTGTCCTCATGCTACGCGGTCACCGGCCGCAAGGGCATGGCGCTGTACGATGCAACGAAGGCTGCGCAGTTGGCCTATACGCGCACGCTGGCCTTCGAGGAGGCACCGCACGGTGTCCGCGCCAATGCCGTCTGCCCGGGCTCGACGCTGACCGACTTCCACCTCGGCCGCGCGAACCATGCTGGCAAGAGCGTCGAACAGCTCAAGAACGAACGCAAGGACACCTCGCTGGTTGGCCGCTGGGCCGACCCCGCCGAGATCGCCTGGCCCATCCTCTGGCTCGCATCCGGCGAGGCCTCATTCATCACCGGCACCACGCTGATGGTCGATGGCGGCCTGCACATCATGTAAGCCATGGTCACAAAAACTCTGCAGGCGCTCATCTTCCAGATGCGCCACGAAGCCCCGGGTATCGTCGGTGTCGAACTGCGCCCGGTGCCGCCTGCCGCCGCGTTCCCCGCCGTCGAGGCCGGCGCGCACATCGACCTGCACTTGGGCAACGGCCTGGTGCGCAGCTACTCCCTGGTCAATCCGGGCGAGACCCATCGCTATGCTGTGGCGGTGCTCAACGACCGCCACAGCCGAGGCGGCTCACGCTTCGTACACGAGCAGCTTCGCGTGGGCCAGACCATCGCTATCGGTGCGCCGCGCAACCACTTCCGGCTGGACGAGGCCGCGCCACGCAGCGTGCTGCTGGCCGGGGGCATTGGCATCACACCGGTCTACGCCATGCTGCGGCGCCTCGCAGCGCTCGGGCGCGAGGCGCAGCTCGTCTATTGCGCGCGAAGCCGCTCTGAGGCGGCCTTCCTGGCCGAGATCGAAGCGCTGGTTGAGACTCACGACTTCCGACTTTCTCTGAGATGTCATTTCGACGACGAGCAAGGTGGCCCACCTGACCTCGAACGCCTGCTCGCCGACCATCCGCCGGGCACCCACTTCTATTGCTGCGGCCCCGGCCCCATGCTCGATGCCTATGAACGCGCCTGCGAGCGCTTGGGCCAGCAGAACGTACACCTGGAACGCTTTGCCGCCACCCCGACGACCGCACCCGCGATTCCCGCCAGCGGCTACACCGTGGAACTGCGCAGAAGCGGCCGAACGGTCCAGGTGCCGCCCGGTGTGACCCTGCTCGACGCACTCATTGAGGCGGGCCTCAGCCCCGACCACAGCTGCCGCGAGGGCGTGTGTGGCGCCTGCGAGACCAAGGTCATCTCGGGCGATATCGATCACCGCGACCAACTGCTGTCCAAGCAGGAGCGCGCGGCCAACAAATCCATGATGATCTGCGTCTCTTCCTGCCGCTCGGGCTGCCTTGTACTTGATGCTTGACGTCAGTACTTCGGTCAGAGCAATCACTCAGTCGCGGCCGACAATGAACCGCTCCGGGAATGAACTGTCCCCCTAGTACTTGGACGGTCAGGCTTTTAAGCGGACTTCAACGTTATCCCAGGACAACCCCCGATTTTCGAAAACCTGAGCTCACTATTGCTCAACGGGTTTGTCTTGGAAACGCATGGAAAAATCCACGGCCTTGACATCCTTGATCAGCGCTCCGACAGAGATTCGGTCCACACCCGTTTCGGCATACGTCCGAAGGTTTTCAAAGGTGACCCCGCCAGATATCTCTAGACTGCATCGCCCTTTGGCCAACTTCACAGAGGCTCTGATGTCTTCAAGAGACATGTTGTCCAGCAATACCATCTTTACGCCAGCGTCGAGGGCCTCCTCGAGTTGCCGAAGGGTTTCGACTTCTACTTGAATGAACGAGACAAGAGACTCGACCTTGAGCGCAGCATTGAACGCAGCAGTCAGTCCTCCAGCCGCAGCGATGTGATTCTCTTTGATCAAGATCGCATCGAAAAGCCCTATGCGGTGGTTCACTCCGCCTCCGCATCGCACGGCATATTTTTGTGCAGTCCGCAATCCAGGTATCGTTTTTCTGGTGTCCAGAATGCTAGCGGCAGTACCCTCCACCGCTTTGACATACTGAGCCGTCTTGGTCGCAACGGCACTGAGTGTTTGCAGCCAGTTCAAACATGTTCGCTCAGCGGTCAGCAACTCTCGAGCCACGCCTTGGATATCAACGACTTTTTGACCAGGTTCACACCGTTCACCGTCATTGAGAAGCCATTGAATCTGGGCAGTAGGAGCGGTTTGACGAAGCACCTCGTTGACCCAGGGACGACCACAGATGACGGCGGATTCCCTGCAGATGATGGTGGCAACGGCCTTGCGATCCGCTGGGATGAGCGCCGCCGTCAAGTCTCCCGTGCCCACATCCTCTTCCAGTGTGCGTTGGACATCCGCGTGAACTTGCTCTTCAAAAGTCTTCATGTGAAAAGGTATTAGATATGCTTTGGGTTTACTCAGGAGCAGACTCATGGCTTCTGATGTTACGACGCAGAACCACAGGCTTCCCGCCCAGTGTCCGTTTGCACATCCAGTGCGCCAAGGCTGAGTCGAGGTAGTCCGCATGACCAGGAAACCAGGTGGCCAGCTCGCTACCCAGTCGGCGGCACACAGCCACGTTGCCGCTGGCCAGTTGTTGCCCGACCTCATGGATGCTTTTCAACACGGCGGCGTGTTCGTTGATGTGACACTCGCTGGCAGGAAAGTCGGTTTCGCACATCCAGCGGTTTTCCATCTCGAAATGCTCTTCACAGTGCCGGGCAAGCGTGTTGAGTACGCCCTCCAGGTCGGCTTCTTCTGCCCGTTGAAGCGCCGCCACACAGTCGACGAACTCCCGGTGTACCAAATCCATGGGTGTGAACCCAAGAAGGTAGCCATCATCCCAACTGATTGCTGAATTCATTGGTCACGTTACTCATAAAAAGGAAACAGTTCTCCCCTGCTCCATGTGGTCAGATGTGGTTACTTGGTGATGAGCAACACGGAGAGCGCGGTCAGCAGCCCCAGCAGCAGACGTCGAAACACGGTTTCACTGAGCCGATGACGAAGCAATCTTCCCATTCGAAGGCCGACGAACATGGGAATCAGGGCGAGGCAGGACAGAGCGACCTCAGTCCAACCAAAGCGTCCGTACCACATCATGGTCCCGTACATGGGTACAGAACCTAGAAGATAGATGATGCTGATGGACCTGATGAACTCGTCTTTGTGCAGCTTGAGTGCCAAGAGGTAGGCAATGAGTATGGGGCCCGTCAAGGTCGAGACGCCAGCCATTACGCCTGCGACCCCGCCAACCAGAGGCCCCATCCACCGCTCCTGGCTAGGGTTCACCCGAAAAGTTGCTCCAACGGCCATCATTCCTACGGCGACCATCACGACGATTGCTAGCAGAACATTGAAGCCCTGCACAGACAAGTTCCTTGTTAAATGGATAGCTGCAAGCGTCGCGACGAACTGGCAGACCAACAAGCCACCAAAACGCCGCAATCCCTCATTCAGCCTCTTGCCTTCAATGGCCTGCCACAGATTCGAAAGCAGGACCGGCATGACGAGCAGTCCCATCGCCCTTGGTGCAGGTAGAAGAAGCGACAGCAAGGGAAGCACCACAAGCGGCAGCCCCACTCCCAGAGTTCCCTTGACCAGCCCCCCCAGCACGATGGCTCCAAAGCATGCGAACCAAAGTACAAGGAGGGACAAAGCAACACCATCGACAGGCATCATTCAGCTTTGAGCTCTGCGTGCTTTCCTGCTTTCGCCATTGCTTGATTTTCTTGCTCGATGACTTTCCGGTAGACATCGCCACCAGCCCCTACGGGTTCGATACCGGCGATCTGGAACTTCTCGATGACATCAGGCAGTTTCACAACTTGTGCAATCTCATCAGCCACCTTTTTGGAGATCTCAGGTGGAGTCCCCGTTCGTGCCAGCACGCCAACGGAGACTGAAAAGTCAAACCCCGGGATGGTTTCTGCAATCGAAGGGGTATCGGAAGCAGAAGCTGAACGCTTGGGTGCGTTGCTGGCCAACACAATGACCTGACCACTTTTTACGAACCCCAACATGGACGGCAAAGCGGCAAACAAGAAGTCCACTTGCCCCCCAACCAGCGCCGGAACCGACTGACTCGATCCACGGAACGGAACGTGGACCATTGAAAGTCCAAGCTCCGACTTCAAAGCTTCCATTGTGAGGTGGTGCGTGCTTCCAATCCCCGAAGACCCATAGGTGAACGCTCCAGGCTCCTTCTTGGCGCGAGCCACAAACTCCTGAAAGGTCTTGACTCCACTTTTAGGGTGCGCCACCAAGAACAAAGGCGAGCGGGCAATCAGCGACACAGCCTGCAGATCCTGTCCGACAGCGTACTTGGCCGCCTTGTTGATCTGCGGAGTAATGGACAGCATGGAGCCATCGGAAACAATGAAGCTATACCCGTCGGCCGGCAGCGCGGCGAGTGTTTGTACCGACACGACGCC
This sequence comes from Hydrogenophaga electricum, assembly GCF_030160815.1. Lineage (NCBI taxonomy): Bacteria > Pseudomonadati > Pseudomonadota > Betaproteobacteria > Burkholderiales > Comamonadaceae > Hydrogenophaga > Hydrogenophaga electricum. The sequence continues at coordinate 127,980 of NZ_BSPB01000007.1, forward strand.
GTTACCCCCGGGCTTGTTTTCCACCACAAAGCCCTGCTTCATCCGCTCCGAGAGCTTTTGCGCGATGACCCGCGCCACGGTGTCAGGCAAGCCGCCAGGAGCATAGGGCACGATGAACTTGACCGGGCGGTTGGGGAAGTCACTCGCCTGCGCCTGCGAAAGACTGCACGCAAGGATGGTCGTCACAGCCAAGGCAGCAAAAAAACGTCGTTTCATGGATTGTCTCCGTTGGTGGGGTTGAAGCGAATCAGCAAGCACTTCTGCCTTGCCCCCGGAAAGAGCATGTGCGACAGTGCTTGTTTTTTTCTTAGATAACTAAGATAATCAATTTTTCCCTCTTGTTTGACCTTTGTCAAGAGTGGATACCACCATGTTTTCTAAGCAAGATCACAGACCATGACTACAGACGAGACAATGCGCCCCCTCTTGGTGACCCACAAGGAGTTCATCGCTACAGACACCGTTCTTTTCGAACTGAAATCCCCTGACTCTTTGCCTCTGGCCCGCTTCACGGCGGGAGCGCACATTGCTGTACGGGTTCCCAATGGGGCGATGCGCCACTACTCTCTGTGCAGTAACCCCGATGAGGCAGACCACTATCAGCTCGCGGTCAAACGAGAAGCGGACGGCCGGGGGGGATCGCAGAGTCTGGTCGATGAGGTGAACGTGGGGGATACGCTCATGGCCGGCACCCCAAGCAATTTGTTCGGGCTGAGCGACAAGGCGAAGAGTTTCATCCTCGTAGCGGGCGGCATAGGCATTACGCCGATGCGCGCCATGATCCATTCACTGCGAGCGGAAGGCTTGCGCAGTTTCAAGCTCTACTACCTGACTCGCACACCTGAGTCAGCCGCCTTTCTGAACGAGCTGCGCTCGCCTGAACTTGCCAGCAGTGTGGTTGTCCATCACACCCACGGCGATCCCGCAAAGACATTCGACTTGTGGTCCGTTTTCGAGAAACCTCAGGCGGGTGTGCATGTCTACTGCTGTGGCCCCAAGCGTTTGATGGATGAGGTCAAGGACATGACTGGGCACTGGCCCAGCAGTGCGGTGCATTTCGAGAGCTTCGGTGCGGATACGAAACCCCACGCAGACGACAAACCATTCGAGGTCGAGTTGGCCAAAGCTGGCAAGACGCTACTGGTACTGGCCAACCGCAGTATCCTGGACGCGTTACGAGACCATGGCATCAGGGTGCCGAGTTCGTGTGAGAGCGGAACATGCGGCTCATGCAAAGTCCGGTTGCTCAAGGGTGAGGCGGATCACCGAGATCTGGCATTGCTCCCGGAAGAGCAGGAAGATCACATCATGGTTTGCGTCTCCAGAGCGAAGTCCGACACGCTTGTCCTCGACCTGTGATGGCAACGATGCAACCGATCAAGCTTGGCGTCCTAGGACTTGGACGCGCATTTACGTTGATGATTCCAACCCTCAGCAAAGACCCCCGCATCGATCTGGTCGCTTGCTTCGATACCAATGCAGGTGCTTCAGCGGCTTTTTCGAAAGCGTTCGGTGGTGTCGCGCACACCTCTGCAGACGCACTCTGCGCAGACCCGAACGTCGAATGGATCTATGTCGCAACGCCTCACCAGTTGCACGAAGAACATGTACGTCTTGCTGCCAAGCATGGGAAACACGCGCTCGTCGAAAAGCCCATGGCGTTGTCGCTTTCGGAATGCGAGCGCATGCGGGAGACCTGCGAACAAGCAGGCACACAGCTGATCGTGGGTCACAGCCACAGTTTCAATGCCCCAGTGTTGCGCGCGCGCTCAATCATTGAGTCGGGGCGGTTTGGTCGTGTCCGCATGATTCAAGCCATGAACTTCACCGACTTCCTCTACCGGCCAAGACGTCCGGAAGAACTGGATACAACGAAAGGGGGTGGTGTTGTCTTCAGCCAGGCGGCACACCAGATCGATATCGTTCGATTGCTTGCCGGAGGAGAGGTCGCTTCCGTCTACGCTAGAACTGGGGGGTGGGACCGGCAGCGCCCCACCGAGGGAGCGTACACCGCCATTCTGAACTTTCGTTCCGGCGCCTTTGCCAGCGTGACCTACAACGGGTACGGTTTCTTTGACACCGACCCGTGGATGGGCGGCGTCGGCGAGATGGGGTGGCCAAAGAACACCGACACCCACCGACTCACCCGAGAAAAGTACCTGAGTACACAAGACGAAATTGCCGAAGCCCGTCGGAAAGCCAACCGGAATTTTGGTGGACCGGACTACGTACCAGATCTTAGAGGCGCACCTACCGCCTTTCAACACTTCGGGCCTGTCATCGCCTGCTGCGAACAGGCAGACCTCCGTTTGACGCCCTATGGCGTAGAAATTCACGACGTCCATGGCGTACACCTTGATGCGCTGCCACCGCAGGCGGTTCAACGTTCAGAGGTCGTGGACGAAATGTGGTCAGTGGCCAGGGAAGGTGCAGCGCCTACCCATTCTGGCGCCTGGTCCATGGCAACGATGGAAGTGTGTCTGGCGATCCTCGAATCGAGCAAGAAAGGAGGCGCTATCATTTTGGAGCACCAAGCCGCAGTACCCGCCATTCGGCGTTGACGCTCCCAATGACCAGCAAATCCATAGAAACACAAAGCCTTCTTCATCACTGGCGAGAATCGGTCCCCAACGATCGTCTCGCCCATCTAGTCCGTGATGTTGCGCGGGCTCAGATGCGTGCGCTTCAGTATCGTCTATCACCCTTCGGCGTGTCATTTGGACACTGGACGTTCCTCCGAATCCTTTGGATTCGCGACGGACTGACCCAGAAGGAGCTGAGCGATCTGGCGGGCGTGATGGAGCCGACGACCTTCTCGGCCGTGAAAGCCATGGAGCGAATGGGTTTCATTGAACGCAGGCACCTTCCCGGCAACAAGAAGAACATGCACGTTTACTTGACCGATGCTGGGCGCTCACTTGAACATGTACTTGTGCCCTTGGCGGAAGAGGTCAACGAGATCAGTGCCGATGGACTTCCCGATCGCACGCTTTCTTTGGTGAGGAATGCGTTGGTGAGGATGATTGAAAACTTGGCACATGAAGAAGAAACCCGCGCCACTCTAGTGGGCGACGCGGGCGACTGAAGCGCAGTAGGTCACCAATCTTCGGTTGCTTGCATGGGCAAGAGCGCCTCAGATGCTGTAACTCTCGTAGGTAGACGGGTGAAAGAGCTCATCCAAACCCACTTTTCTGCACGACAAGCCTTGCGCATGGTGGTGATGCAAGAACGCTTCAATCGTCTTTCGATTGGGCTCCACCCCGTATGACCAGAAGTCGTTTCCAAGCGTTTCACGTGCCGCCTTGAGCTGTTCTTCCACAAACGGCAGCGTTACCTTGGTGGCAGAGGTATCCGCCAGGAGCTCCAAGGCCTTCGCCTTGGATTCACCAAAGGCCTTGAAAACGGCTGCCGGCAACCAGCGGTTCTGCTCTGCGAGCTCTTTGCGAATGCCCACCACGTGCATGATGGGAAAGATGCCTGTCCGCCGGTAGTAGTCCTTTGCCACCGTAGTCGGATCATCGAACAGCCAAGCCACATTTGGGTTACTCAACGCCGCTCCGCTGGGTGGTCGTGGTGCGATAAAAGCATCGATCTCACCTTTGTCGAGCAGGTCGGAGATGGTATGCCCTGCCGGAGCGGCCTCAATGGTCACGCCCGGGGGAAGATCCAGTTTGATCTTCTCCGGACGTCCGGGCGTGTCGATTCCGCCTCTGACCCAGGTCACGTCCTCGGGATTCACGCCATAGTCGTCCTGCAAGATCGACCGTGCCCAAACCACCGCAGTCAGTTGATACTCCGGCACGCCAATACGGCAGCCCTTGAGGTCTTCAGGCTTTTTGATGCGGTCCTTCCGAACATAGATAGAGGTATGCCGGAAGGCGCGTGACAGAAAAACCGGCACGGCGATATAAGGGCTCTCGCCTTTGGCGTGCTTGACCAGGTAGCTTGAAAAGGAGAGCTCGGTAATGTCGAAATCCCGGCTCCGCATGGCCCGAAAAAACATCTCCTCGGGATTCAGCAACATGTACACCGGGTCGCATCCATCGATCTGGACACGCCCGTCGTACAGAGCACGGTTTCGGTCGTAGTCGCCCATGGCGACCGATATGTGCAGCTTTGACATCAAGCGTTCGCCCCCTCTGTCACCACGTAGGAGCGATCCATCTCTGGACTGTCCTGACCTTCAAGCCATACGTAGCTCACTTCATGGGTACGCCAGTCGACTGTCTTGGGAATGACGCCCTGGAACGAACACACTTCTTTCGGGATGCGCTTCTCTCCGGTTCCGATGGCCTCGCCTGTCGCCTGGAAAGCTTGAACAGCGTCCACCATCTGTTTGCGAAACTCGACGATGGCCATGTCGCTGGCACCCAGCCGGTCGTGGCTTCGATCGGCGATTTTCCCCATGGTGATCCACATGGCCATATCCTGATTCGGAATGCCGGAGATGCCCGTGAAGTTTCCGCTCTTCATCGCCTGACGGTCTTGCCAGTAGCGATTTTCGTAGTTGCGCAGCGGACGGTATTGCTCATCCAGGTCCACCCCCACGGTCTGGCCCAGGAACTTGCGCCAGGTCGCCGTCTCCGGGGTCTGCGACGGATGACCCCAACCAATGAAGTAGAAGCAGGTATTGGTGTCATCCACCGGCACATTCACGTTCGCCACGTTGTACAAGTTGTTGGGCGGGATCAGCACCGTCCATGGCGCAACGAAAACCGTCGTACGCACATAGTCGTGCGTCTGCGCGTTGAAGATCGGCCGTCGCACCGCAGCGTAACGGAATCCGAAGCTGGCGCGCTGCACTTGCATCCGCGGCGCTTTGTCGGTCGAGGGGCGCAACCAGTTTTTGTCCGTGGCTTTGGCACCATCGACACGCGCAGGGACCATGTCCGAGCTGTGCAGACTCGAGCTGTGGGCAGAGTCAATCGCACCTTCAAGGATCTGAGCCCAGTTCACAGGAATGATCACCTTGGCAACGCTCACACGCGTGTCCGCCGTGGGCGCCCAACGGGGAGGCTCGAACTCCGGCATGGTCTCAGCCGCCCCCATGTAGGCCCAGACGAAACCACCCCACTCCTTGGTCGGATAGGCCTTGTGCTTGACCTTCTCCAGCATGCCACTGGCCTCGGGCTCGGAAGACATTTCCGTTACGTTGCCGCTCACATCCATCTTCCATCCGTGATAGAGACAGCGAAGACCACCCTCTTCGTTGCGGCCAAACACGAGCGATGCCCTGCGGTGAGGACAGTATTCATCCATCACACCAACTTCGCCGTCCGTGTTTCGGAAAACCACGAGATCTTCTCCGAGGATGCGGGCTTTGACGGGCGTCCCATCTGGCTCGGAGACCTCTTCGATTAGACAGATAGGAACCCAATGCCGGCGCATCAGTTGCCCCATGGGTGCACCGTTTTCAACACGGCACAGCAGATCGTTTTCTTCATGCGTAATCATGGAAATCTCCTGTAAGGATGGGAAAGTGCAAGGAGGCACTGCGTTGAAGTATACTTCGATATCTAAGTATTTTTTCAAGGGTTATCCCTTACCACTGCCTCTGCCAGTCTCTTTGTCTCAGCAACCACCTAGGGCGAAGGCCCTCTACAGCATGAGAAAGCTTCCTTACAAATTCAGTTCGCTCGCGTTTGCGTTCTACATGGCAACCATCATTGCCTTCATGATGTGTCTGCTGCTAACGGCCATCAACACCGGAGTTGACACCCAGTTCATTCAACGGGTACTGAGTACCTACGTAATCGCCATGCCAGTGGCCTTCGCATGCGTCGTCTTGGTACGTCCGCTGGTCCTCTATCTCGTCTCAAAGACCGTGGCCACGAACGCAGGTGACACATGAAATGACTTCGGCATCATCTGAGCACTGTCCAATTCAGACGCGGTCACGATCAGAAAGGACAGCCATCAACCGTGATGACTGCGCATTCAGTCCCGTTGTAGTGCGCTCAGCTTGGCCCAAGGACGCCAAGAACGCGAACTTCCGCGAGGCTGCTGCGTACTCAAACCAGACGTGTTTGATGTAGTCCTCTGGTGGGCCACATCACTGTCGGAGCAACAGGCATTTGAGAAAAATGAAAACATTCAGGGAAAACAATGGAACTGAGGCACCTTCGGTGCTTCTTGGCGGTCGCTCAGGAACTGCACTTCGCCAGAGCCGCTGAGAAGCTTCACATTGAACAGTCGCCACTTTCGCGGGCGATCAAGGAACTGGAAGAAGAGCTGGGGGTCCGCCTCTTCGACCGCAACACCCGCAGCACGCGCCTGACCCGTTCTGGTCAGGTCTTCATGGATCACGTGCCACGCGTGTTCGCTGCGCTGACCCAGGCTCGTGACAGCGTACGGGCCGTGTCGGCCGGTTACCAGAGGCAGTTGCGCATCGCGCTGTCCGAAGACATCTCGCAGGCCCGTCTCACTGCATTGCTATCGGGTTGCCGTGAAGAGGAGCCAGATACGGAAATCCGCCTATACGAGGTTCCGCTGGCGCAGCAGATCAAGGGCCTCGAATCCGACTTGTATGACTTGGGGTTTTCCCAATGGACGGATGTCGGCGAGGCTCTGTCTGCTGTGCCGGCATGGAGCGACACGATAGTGGTGGTGATGCCTTTGCGTCACCCCTTGTTGGCCTACGAGAAACCGCCGCTGAACGAGGTCCTGCGCTACCCACTGGTGCTGTGCGACCCTGAGGTCTGCGAGGGCTGCTGTCGCCAGCTGGACCGGGTACTTCGCGCGACTGACATGGAGCCCATCGTGGCTGAGCGAGTCGCCAGTCACGACCTCATGGTGACGCTAGTGGCAGCGGGATACGGGTTGGGCTTTTCGACAGAGGCACACGTATCAACCAGCAGCCACCCAGAAATCGTCACCAGGCCATTGGCAGGCCGCACACCGTTGCTGACCACCTACCTGATCCACCGTATCGGTGACCCGTCTGAGACCTTGCGACGTTTCGTAGAAAGAGCACTCATAAACGCGCCGGATCGGCCGGCCAATGATGCTCAGGACACTTCACCAGGGAGTACGACATGAAAAAGCTTCACAAATGGAAAGCAGCCTTGGCAGTTACCTCGGCCACCCTCCTTCTGTCGGCCTGCGGCAAGCAGCAGCCCACTGATTCGCTGGAATCGTTTATGGCCGATCCAGAACGGTTGAAGCTGCTGAGAGAGCAGTGCAAGACCGAGCGCACGAAACTGGGCGACGAACTTTGTGACCGCGTGGCCGAGGCCTCGAAGCGACGATTTTTCGGGGACGGCAAGGTGCCGTACAACCCACCCAAGGAATCGCCCAAGTTCTGAACTTGCGTTCGTGGCCACACTCGGTGGCACTCATCTCGCGCATGGAAGCGGTGCTAAGCGCATCGTTTCAGGGAGCCATGACACGCGGCAGCACGCTGCCACTTGCATTCTTGCAGGCCGAGTTGCGAGCCTGTCGATTTCGGACTTTGACCCACCGATAGCCAGCCTTGATGCTCATGCGTGCGGCACACCTTCGTGCCGCGCGCATGGCTCCGCATGGCGGGCCACAGAATCGGAGGTCAAGGTGCAGGCTCAGGGCAAAAGCCACCAGGGGGTTCTCTACGGTCAGATCGCGGCGGTTCTGGGCGTCGTCGTGGTCGGCGTGTGGGGTGCAACCCAGTGGACAGCTACGGCACTCGGCCATCAGGCGCGTCTGGGCACTCCGTGGTTCGAGGCCTTCGGCTCGCCGGTCTACCATCCCTGGCGCCTTTTCGAATGGTGGTTCTTCTTCGACGCCTACGCACCCGATGTCTTCGACGTGGGCGGCGCGATAGCAGGCGGCAGCGGCCTGGCCTCGGTGGGCGTGGCGGTGGGTATGTCGGTCTGGCGCTCGCGGCAGTCGCGACTGGTCACCACCTACGGAACCGCCCGCTGGGCCACGGCAGATGACGTGCGCCAGGCGGGCCTGAACCGCCCCGGCGGAGTGTTCCTCGGCCAGCATGGTGAGCACTACCTGCGCCATGACGGGCCGGAACACGTGCTGGCGTTTGCGCCCACACGTTCGGGCAAGGGCGTCGGCCTGGTGGTGCCCACGCTGTTGTCGTGGCCCGGCTCGGCCGTCATCCACGACATCAAGGGCGAGAACTGGCAGTTGACGGCCGGCTGGCGCTCGCGCTTCTCGCACTGCCTGCTGTTCAACCCCACCGATGCGCGATCGGCCGCATACAACCCCCTGCTGGAGGTTCGACGTGGTGAACACGAAGTGCGCGACGTGCAGAACATCGCTGACATCCTGGTGGACCCGGAGGGCGCACTGGAGCGCCGCAATCATTGGGAGAAGACTTCGCACGCGCTGCTGGTGGGGGCCATCCTGCACGTGCTCTACGCGGGCGAAGACAAGACGCTGCGCGGCGTGGCCAACTTCCTGTCCGATCCGGCCTGCCCTTTCGAGGTGACGCTGCACCGGATGATGACGACGCCTCACCTGGCGAACGCGCAAGGCGGTGGCCCGCACCCCGTCGTCGCATCCGCCGCGCGCGAGGTGCTCAACAAGAGTGAGAACGAGCGCTCGGGTGTGCTCTCCACCGCGATGAGCTTCCTGGGTCTATACCGCGACCCGACGGTGGCCAAGGTGACCTCCCGCTGCGACTGGCGCATTGCCGACCTGATCTCGACCGCGCACCCGGTGTCGCTGTACCTGGTGGTGCCGCCCTCCGACATCAGCCGTACCAAGCCGTTGATCCGGTTGATCCTGAATCAGGTGGGACGGCGGCTGACCGAGTCGCTGGATGGCTCCGACGGCATCGCGCGACGGCACAAGCTGCTGCTGATGCTCGACGAGTTCCCGGCGCTGGGTCGTCTTGACTTCTTCGAGACCGCGCTGGCCTTCATGGCGGGCTACGGCATCCGCAGCTTCCTGATCGCGCAGAGCCTGAACCAGATCGACAAGGCCTACGGCCAGAACCACTCGATCCTGGACAACTGCCACGTGCGGGTGACCTTTGCCACCAACGACGAACGCACGGCCAAGCGCATTTCCGAGACACTGGGCACGGCCACCGAGCTGCGCGCCCAGCGCAACTACGCCGGCCATCGGCTGGCGCCCTGGCTGGGTCACCTGATGGTCTCGCGCCAGGAGACGGCGCGCCCGCTGCTGACGCCTGGCGAGGTGATGCAGCTGCCACCCGACGAAGCGGTGGTGATGGTCTCCAGCACGCCACCGGTCAAGGCCCGCAAGCTGCGCTACTACGCCGACGCGAACTTCAAGCGCCGCGTGTTGCCGCCGCCCGTCCTAATTGCGGGCCCCTACCCCGATGCGCCACCGGTGCGGGCTGACGACTGGGGCGAACTGGCCGCGCCGTTGGCACCTACTGCATCCAACACAGCCTTCATGCCTGGCATAGATGCCGACGAAGGCGGTCCCCGCCTGCAGCCAGAACTGACGGAGATTGCGACGCACAGCCCCACGCTCGACGCACTGACCAATGACCTGGCACTGCTCGATGACGACGACGCATCCCTGCCCCTCCCCCGCCAGATCGACCCGGCCCCGCAGCGCGCGGCGCGCCTGGCCGCACTCGACCCCGACGACGGCATCGCACTATGAGCCAGTACCGCCTGAACCTGTTCATCCCGCCCGAGCACGCGCGCCGCCTCGAAGAGGTGGCCGCCAAGAAGGGCGTTTCCAAGTCGTCCATCGTTGCAGCAGCGCTGTCCTCGTGGCTGTCGCCGGACTCGGGCGACCAACGGGAGGCCGCCATCGCCAAGCGGCTGGACCGTCTCTCGCGCCAGTTCGAGCGGCTGGAGCGCGACCAGAACATCGAGATTGAGACGCTGGCGCTGTTCATCCGCTACTACCTGACCGTCAGCACACCGGTGCCTGAAAGCCATCAGGATGCGGCCCGCGCACAAGGCAAGGCGCGCTTCGAACAGTTCGTCGAACAACTGAGCCGCCACCTGCTGCGCGGTCGCAGCCTGGTGCGCGACGTGATTGAGGAGCTGCATCCACAGGAGCAAGGCCTGAACCGGCAACTGGATGAGGCCGCAGCCGCGCCAACTGACAGCGTGGACTCGACCCAACCGAACGAGGGCCCAACCCCATGACGGCCCTCCCACCCAGCCCCGAAAAGACCACGCTCGACCGCCGTGTCCGCATGCTGCGCACGGCGATGGGGCCGGTGATCGCGGCCGCGCTGGAAGACCGGGATGTGGTGGAGGTGCTGCTCAACCCCGATGGCACGCTCTGGATCGACCGGCTCTCGACCGGGCGAGCACCGACGGGCATGACGCTGTCGGCGGCCGATGGTGAACGCATCATTCGCCTGGTGGCGGCCCACGTGGGTGCCGAGGTGCACCGGGGCCAGCCGCTGCTCACCGCCGAGTTGCCCGAGACGGGTGAACGCTTCGAGGGTGTGCTGCCGCCGGCGGCACCGGGGCCGGCCTTCGCGCTGCGCAAGCGCGCCGTGGGCGTGATCCCGCTGGACCGCTACGTGGCCGACGGGATGATGAGCCCAGAGCAGGCCGATTTCCTGCGTCGGGCCGTGCACGAGCGGCAGAACATCCTGATCGCGGGTGGCACCAGCACCGGCAAGACCACGCTGGCCAACGCGCTGCTGGCCGAGATCGCTAGCACCGGCGACCGGGTGCTGGTGCTCGAAGACACGATCGAACTGCAGTGTTCTGCGCGCGACCACGTGCCGCTGCGCACGCGCGCGGGTGCGGTCTCGATGACCGAGCTTGTACGCGCCACGATGCGGCTGCGACCCGACCGCGTGGTGGTGGGCGAGGTACGGGGCGGCGAAGCGCTGGATCTGGTCAAGGTCTGGGGCACCGGCCACCCTGGCGGCATCGCCACCATTCATGCCGGCTCCGCACTCGGAGCGTTACTGAGGGTGGAGCAGCTGATCCTGGAGGTCGCGGTGAACCCGCCGCGCGCCCTGATCGCCGAGGCGATCAACGTGGTGGTCTACATCGCCGGTCGCGGACGCAAGCGCCGCATCGAGACGATTGCCCACGTCACCGGACACGACAGCACAGGCTACCACCTGGTGTCGGTGAACGAGCCCTTGCCAGAACTGCCAACGCCCTCCCCGCCCTCAGCGGCGGACTCCCTTTCCTCAACCCCACCCGGAGATCTTTCATGACCCCTTCGACTGCACTGCGCTCCTTTGCCCAACCGTTCACCCGCCTGCTGGCGTCCTCGCGAACAGCCCGCCAGCACCGCTTGAACCGGCTGATGCAGCCCGCCCGCCAGGGGCTGCTCACCGCCGCTGTCATGCTGAGCCTGGCCGGCACGGCCAAGGCGGCCGGCTCCAGCATGCCCTGGGAAGGGCCGCTGCAATCCATCCTGGACTCGATCCAGGGTCCGGTGGCCCGCATCGTCGCCGTGATCATCATCATTGCCACCGGCCTGGCCCTGGCCTTCGGTGACACCTCTGGCGGTTTTCGGAAGTTGATCCAGATCGTCTTCGGTCTGTCGATCGCTTTCGCGGCCTCCTCCTTCTTCCTGAGCTTCTTCAGCTTCTCGGGCGGGGCGCTCGTATGAGCGGCGGTGCCGAGCACGCGACCTCTCTGGCCAGCGGCTTCGAGATTCCGCTGCACCGCTCGCTGACCGAGCCCATCCTGATGGGCGGCGCGCCGCGCACCGTGGCCATTGCCAACGGCACGCTGGCCGCCGCCGTGGGCCTGGGGCTGCAGCTGTGGATTCCGGGTGCCGTGCTGTGGATCGTGGGCCATTCGCTGGCGGTCTGGGGCGCACGGGCCGATCCGCAGTTCATGGCGGTGTTTGCCCGGCACCTGAAGCACAAGCCTCTGCTGGACGTGTGAGGACGACGCCATGCTCAACCTCTCCGAGTACCGGCAACGCCCCGCCCTGCTGGCCGACTGGCTGCCTTGGGCCGGACTGGTAGCGCCCGGCGTGGTGCTGAACAAGGACGGCTCGTTCCAGCGCACCGCACGCTTTCGAGGGCCGGACCTGGACAGTGCCACGCAGGGCGAGCTGGTGGCCACCACCGCGCGCCTGAACAACGCGCTGCGCCGTCTAGGGTCCGGCTGGGCGCTGTACGTGGACGCCGAGCGCCGACTAGCCGCCGACTACCCGCGCTCGGAGTTCCCTGAAGCCCTGTCTTGGCTGGTGGATGAAGAACGGCGCGCGGCGTTCGAGGAATCGGCCAGCCACTTCGAGAGCCGCTACCACTTCACGCTGCAGTACCTGCCGCCCGAGGAATCGCGCGCACGGGCCGCCAACCTGCTCTACGAAAACCGCTCCAGCACCGGGGTGGACTGGCGCGAACGGCTGGCCGCCTTCATCGCCGAGACCGACCGTGTGTTCGACCTGCTCGACGGCGTGATGCCCGAGATCGCCTGGCTGCAGGACGCGGACACGCTGGCCTATCTGCACACCACGGTGTCGCCACGCACTTACCCGGTAGCCGTGCCCGAGGTCCCGTTCCACCTGGATGCGCTGCTGGTCGATGCACCCCTGCTCGGCGGTCTGGCGCCCATGCTGGGTGACGCGCATCTGCGGGTGGCCACGGTGCGCGGGTTTCCCACGTCCACCTGGCCCGGCGTGCTGGACGACCTGAACCGGCTCGGCTTCGCCTACCGCTGGTCCACGCGCTTCCTGTGCATGGACAAGGCAGAGGCCGAGAAGGAACTGGGCCGACTGCGCCGGCAGTGGTTTGCCAAGCGCAAGAACGTGCTGGCCCTGCTGCGCGAGACGCTGTTCCAGCAGGAGTCGCCGCTGGTGGACACCGACGCAGACAACAAGGCCGCGGACGCCGACGCAGCCCTGCAGGAGCTCGGCAGCGACCAGGTGGCCTTCGGTTACCTGACGGCAACCGTCACGGTGCTCGACACCGACGTGACCGCTGCCGACGAGAAGCTGCGCATGGCCGAGCGCCTGATCCAGGGCCGCGGCTTCGTCACCATCCCGGAGACGCTGAACGCGGTGGAGGCCTGGCTGTCGTCGATCCCGGGCAACGCCTACGCCAATGTGCGCCAGCCCATCGTCTCGACGCTGAACCTGGCGCACCTGATGCCGGTGTCGGCCGTGTGGGCCGGTCCGGAGCGCAACCGGCACCTGGACGGTCCGCCGCTGGTCGTGACCCGCACCGAAGGCTCCACGCCGTTCCGGCTGGTGACCCACGTAGGTGACGTGGGCCACACCCTGGTGGTGGGACCAACCGGCATGGGCAAGTCGGTGCTGCTGGCTTTGCTGGCCCTGCAGTTCCGGCGCTACCCCGGTTCGCGCATCTTCGCGTTCGACATGGGCCGTTCCATGCGCGCCACGGTGCTGGGTCTGGGCGGCGAGCACTACGACCTGGGCAGCGACGGCGACATCGCGTTCCAGCCGCTGGCCGGCATCGACCAGGAGGGCTACCGCAGCTGGGCCGCCGAGTGGGTCGAAGGCCGGCTGGTGCACGAAGGCGTGGCCGTCGGACCGGAAGAGAAGGCCGCGATCTGGTCGGCACTGGGCAGTCTGGCCGGCGCGCCGCGCGAGCAGCGCACGCTCACCGGTCTGTCGGTGCTGCTGCAGTCCAACGCGCTGCGCCAGGCGCTCGCACCCTACGTGCTGGGCGGCGCGCACGGCAAGCTGCTGGATGCCGACCAAGACCGGCTAGGCACGGCCGACGTGCAGTGCTTCGAGATGGAAGAGCTGATGGGCAGTCGCGCGGCGGTGATGGCAGTGCTGGGCTACCTGTTCGCACGCTTCGAGGCACGCTTCGATGGTGCCCCCACCCTGCTGATGCTGGACGAGTCCTGGCTGTTCCTGGACGACCCGGTGTTCGCGGCGCGCATCCGCCAGTGGCTCAAGACGCTGCGCAAGAAAAACGTGTCGGTGCTGTTCGCCACGCAAAGCCTGGCCGACATCCAGGGATCGAGCATCGCGCCGGCCATCGTGGAGAGCTGCGCGAGCCGCATCTTCCTGCCCAACCCGCAGGCCACCGAACCACAGGTGCGATCAATCTACGAGGCCTTCGGCCTAAACCGCCGGCAGATCGAGATCGTGGCCACCGCCGTGCCCAAGCGCGACTACTACTACCAGTCGAGGCTGGGCAACCGCCTGTTCGACCTGGACCTCGGACCTGTGGCCCTGGCTTTCGCCGGGGCCTCCACACCGCAGGATCAACGGCTGATCGACGAGGTGCTGGCTTCAAACCCGCCCGACGGCTTCGCGCCGGCCTGGCTGCACCGCCGTGGCCTCGCCTGGGCGGCCGATCTCTTTCACCAACACCCCCACCACCAACCCGGGCATGCCCGACCTTCAGGAGAAACGCCATGAGCTTTCAGTTCCCCAACCGCGCCCTCAAGACCCGCCTGACCGCGCTGGCCACCGCCGCCGCGCTGACGCTGGGCGCCATGCAGCCCGCGTACGCACTCTTCGGCGTGGGCGACATCGTGCTGGATCCGGTCAACCTGGTGCAGAACACCATGACCGCCGCGCGCACGCTGGAGCAGATCAACAACCAGATCCGCCAGCTGCAGAACGAGGCGCAGATGCTGATCAACCAGGCGCGCAACCTGGCGAGTCTGCCGTTCAACGTGGTCAACCGCCTGCGCTCGACGCTGGACACGACGCGGCAGCTGATCGCGCAGGCCCAGGGCCTGACCTACCAGGTGTCGAACCTCGACGCCGAGTTCGCCCGCCTCTACCCCGAGCAGTACGCCGCCACCGTGAGCGGCAACCAGATGTTCCAGGACGCGCGCCAGCGCTGGAAGAACACGCTCAACGGCCTGCAGACCGCCATGCAGATGCAGGCACAGGTGTCGCAGAACCTGAGCCTGGACGAAGGCGTGCTGGCCGACCTGGTCAGCCAGAGCCAGTCGGCCACCGGAGCGCTGCAGGCCATGCAGGCCACCAACCAGTTGCTGGCCCTGCAGGCCAAGCAGTCCATCCAGTCGCAGCAGCTGATGCTGACGCAGGACCGCGCCGCCTCGCTGGAACTGGCCCGGCAGGCCGCCGCCATCGAGCGTGGCCGTGAGGTGACGCGCCGCTTCATCGGCAGTGGCACGGGCTACACGCCGCAGGGTGTGAGCTTCTACGGCCACTGAACCACCGGGAGCCCTGCCATGGACGACGTCGCCGTCATCGACCGCTTCCTGAACACGTTCTCCACCTACATCGACTCGGGTTTCGGGTTGCTGAACGGCGAGGTCGCCTTCCTCACCGCCACGCTGGTGGCCATCGACATGACCTTGGCCGGCCTGTTCTGGGCCATGGGCCATGCCACCGGCCAGGGCGAGGACGTGATGGCGAAGCTGATCCGCAAGGTGCTTTATGTGGGTGCCTTCGCCTACATCATCGGCAACTTCAACAGCCTGTCGGGCATCGTGTTCCGCTCGTTCGCTGGCCTGGGCCTGCAGGCCAGTGGCTCGGGCATGAGCCTGGCCACCTTCCTGCAGCCGGGCCATCTGGCCAAGGCCGGCATCGATGCGGCGGCCCCCATCCTGCAGCAGATCAGCGACCTGTCCGGCTTTCCGGAGGTGTTCATCAACATCGCACCCATCGTGGTGCTGTTCCTGGCCTGGCTCACGGTGATCGTTAGCTTCTTCGTGCTGGCCGTGCAGCTCTTCGTGACGCTGCTGGAGTTCAAGCTGACGACGCTGGCCGGCTTCGTACTGGTGCCCTTTGCCTTGTGGAACAAGACCACCTTCCTGGCCGAGAAGGTGCTGGGCAACGTGGTGTCATCGGGCATCAAGGTGCTGGTGCTCGCGGTGATCGTGGGCATCGGCACGGGGTTGTTCGCCCAGTTCCAGACGGCACCAGCAGAGCCCTCCATCGACCACGCGCTGGTGGTGATGCTGGCCTCGCTTTCATTGCTCGGCCTGGGCATCTTCGGGCCTGGCATCGCGACCGGTCTGGTGTCCGGCGCGCCGCAACTGGGCGCGGGCGCGGCAGCCGGAACGGCGCTGGGCGCTACGGGTCTGGCGGTGGCCGGAGGCGCTGCCGTGGCGGGTGCCGGTGCGGCCGTGGCCGC